>CAYTUO010000555.1:1328-2400 GCA_964441015.1 uncultured Pleurocapsa sp. | reverse complement strand
ACTTGGGTTGCCACCCTCAGTCTACCTGGTTTTGAGCTTAACCGAACCGTATTGCCATAGCTCTCTTCTCCAACCTGCGGAATGTAGGTTTCATCTTTTTGACGCTGGCGATCGCCGAAGCGAAAATTTTCTCATTTATTCTAAATCATCCCACAACTATGCAACGCCACATTTTTTCGTACATTGTTTGCTGATTGCATCAAAATAGGTGAAGAGTCTGGCGTGGACTGTTTGCAGGATTACCCTGAGAGGACTCCAACACATAAGTTTGTTGAGGCGTGCCAATTTCAATGCCATTGGCTTCTAACGCTTTACGGACTCGCAGGCGAAACTCTCTGCCGACAGACCACTGCTCCAGGGGTACAGTCTGAATCCAGGTTGTGATCGTCATGCCGCTATGAGAAACGCTGTCAATCCCCAGCACCTTAGGAGTAGCCAGGATTTTGTCATGCCACGCCGGATCGTCATAGAGTTCTTGTGCAACCTCTCGCAGTAGCGATAGCGCCTTTTCCGGATCGGCTTGATAAGCCACATCAATTTTGAAGTTTACTCGTGACCAGCTTCGCGTCAAGTTCTTAACTTCAGTAATAGTGCTATTAGGAATCGTAATTAGCTCGCCATCATCGCCACGGAGTTGAGTGATTCGCAGGGTAAGATTCTCTACCAGTCCCGAAGCCCGTCCCAAGTCAATTACATCTCCGATCGCATACTGATCCTCAGTCAAAATCAAAATTCCATTGACAACGTCTTTCACCAGACTCTGGGAACCAAAAGACACGGCTAATCCCAACAAACCGCCGATCGCCAGCACGGAACCCATAGAAATTCCTAACACTTTCAAGCCCAACAAAAGTCCCGTTATAGCAATCAACACCGTGGCTAAATCTTTGATAGCTTCAGCAATGGTGGAGGTGCGTAATTTACGGCGTTGGGCATCGCCTAAATCAATAAAATCGACAAAATGATGAGTCTCCCAGGTTACTTGCAGTAGACTAATCAGATGATGGCTAATTCGGATGGTTAAACCTATAAAAAACCAGATACCCAGCAGTGCGATCGGAATACCGATGAC
>CAYTUO010000555.1:0-1318 GCA_964441015.1 uncultured Pleurocapsa sp. | reverse complement strand
ACCGATGACAAACTTTCGATATGCCAGTAACATAGGGATCCTGCTGACAATCTCAATGATCCCCAAATACCAGAGCAGGATGAGTAGCCAAAGCAAAAACCATCGCATTAGCCCTAACAGTCCCAGTTGTTGCTCTAGGCTGAATATTTGTTTTAGTCTCTGCAGAAACTGGGTTCGCTGTTGGGATAATTGTTCCCTCGGAGAACTTTGGAGTGTATTTTGTTGAGAATCGGTTGTCCTATCCGATTGCGACTCTGATCGCTCATCCGAAGCTGTAGATTCGCTCAATACTTGCTTGCGTTGTCGTAAAATTTTTTGTCGTCGGGATGCACCATGCCTACTCAACAGAATGATGCCTGTTGCTGCAAGTAGCCCAACTACCGTTGGAGCCATTCTACCTAAGTGGCTGCTCAAGGTACCCGCAGAGAATAGTTCGACTCCAGCCTCCGTTTCTTGCTTAAGAATGTTTCGCCATTCTGTTGCCAGCTCATTAATCGGCTTGCCATTGAAGTCTGCGTCTAGCTCTGTCACCGATACAAGAACCAGAGGACGCGGGAATTTATCATCCCGCGCACCAACGATCATGACATTATTCAGCCGAAACACATCAACTACCAAAGATTGTGGGTCTTTGAATCGGGTCATGGCGAGCCACAGGCGATCGTGTACCTCTTTGGCTCGTTCTTTAACGAACTGGGATGGGCTTGAGGCATCGGTACTCCGACAATCTACTGTGGGAGAGGCGATTGTGAACAGCGTCCGTCCATCGAGGGGAGAAGCCACTGGAGCCGTTTCAAAATTGCCGTAGCGATTTACATTTCGCGGTCGCTCAACTGAATTACTTTGGTCAAAGCCTTCGGGTAATGAGAACTGAGCATATCCGATCTGGCTCGTTGCCAAAATGAAACTCAATGCCAGGAGCAACAGCAAACCAAAGTAAAGACACCGTTTACTTAGGAGAGATAAACGTTGTACAGATAATCTGTGTTTCATTTGTTTAGATTGTCAGAACTGAGTAAGGATATATCTCATAGAAAGCACATAGCTCTGTATTAGACATCTCCAGAAATTAGATATTGACTCAAGCATGGCTTGGGTTTCAAACTCATTTTTGGAGATGTCTATTATTCAGATATTTAATCTGTTCCTATGACACAACTTCTTAAGACCGATAGACTCTCTAGATTGATTGATTTGTATTCAGCAGCTAAGTTCTCAATTCGATCGATTTGTCCATGGACTAGAAAGTGAGCTTTAACTCATCGTTGGGTTGACTGTACTCTGGCACCTCTATCCGAACAGCGGGAGTCTTCCAAAT
>CAYTUO010000554.1:0-2404 GCA_964441015.1 uncultured Pleurocapsa sp. | reverse complement strand
GCGCTCAAGAATGCGTTTCCTCGATTATCCCCCCCAAGTAATCATTTTTGTCGATTTGGTTCTTGGGTAGGGGGCGATCGCGATGGCAACCCCTCTGTAACCCCGGAAGTCACCTGGGAAACCGCTTGCTATCAGCGAAATTTAGTTTTAGAAAGGTATTTGCTATCGATTCGGGGGCTAATTAGCGTCCTGAGTCCTTCGCTGCATTGGAGTAACGTCTCGCAGGATTTGCTGGATTTCTTGGAGCGCGATAAGATGCAACTGCCGGAGATTTACGAGCAGCTAGCTATCCGCTACCGCCAGGAACCTTATCGACTCAAGCTCTCTTACATTCAAAAACGACTGGAAAATACGCGCGATCGCAACAAGCGTTTAGCCAATCCCCAAGAACGAAAAATCCTCGTACAAACGAGCGATGACAATGTTTATCCTTCTGGAGAAGCATTTTTGGCAGAATTGCAACTAATTCAGCGCAATCTAGCTGAAACCGGCTTAAACTGTCAAGAGTTAAATAATTTAATTTGTCAGGTTGAAGTCTACGGATTCAACCTGACGCAACTCGATTTTCGACAAGAGTCCTCCCGTCACTCCGAAGCGATCGAGGAAATCGCCGACTATTTGCAAGCATTGCCTAAACCCTACAGCCAACTCTCAGAAGCCGAAAAAATTGAGTGGTTGGTGCAAGAACTCCGCACGCGCCGCCCGTTGATTCCCCTAGAAATGCCTTTTTCTCCCAAAACCTGCGAGGCGATCGAAACCCTGCGAATTCTCAAGCAGTTGCAACAGGAGTTCGGTTTAGAAATCTGTCAAACCTATATCATCAGCATGACCAACGATGTCAGCGATGTCTTGGAAGTAATGCTCTTGGCAAAAGAAGCCGGACTCTACGATCCCGCAACAGGTGCGACGACCCTACGAATTTCACCGCTCTTTGAAACCGTAGACGACCTCAGACGAGCGCCAGCCATTATGCGAGAACTGTTTGAAATCCCCCTCTACCGGTCTGCTCTAGCAGGAGGCTACGAAACAACAACCCTCCATCCCCAATTCTCCGCCAATCTTCAAGAAGTTATGGTCGGCTATTCGGATAGTAATAAAGATTCTGGATTCTTGAGCAGCAATTGGGAAATTCATAAGGCGCAGAAAGCCTTGCAGAAAGTGGCTCAAGCCTATGGGGTCGTACTGAGACTCTTCCACGGTCGCGGCGGTTCGGTTGGTCGTGGTGGAGGGCCTGCCTATGCAGCTATCTTGGCACAGCCGAGTTCTACTATTAACGGACGGCTCAAAATTACCGAACAGGGAGAAGTCCTTGCTTCTAAATACTCTTTGCCAGAACTAGCGCTCTATAACCTGGAAACCATCGCCACTGCGGTCATTCAATCGAGCTTGCTGGGGAGCGGGTTTGATGACATCGAAGCGTGGAACCAAATCATGGAAGAGTTGGCTACGTGCGCTCGGAAAGCTTATCGCGCCCTGATTTACGAACAGCCTGATTTTATCGATTTCTTCCTTTCCGTCACTCCCATCCCAGAAATCAGCCAACTGCAAATTAGCTCTCGTCCGGCTAGACGTAAGAGCAACCAAAAAGACCTGAGTACCTTGAGAGCAATTCCTTGGGTCTTTAGCTGGACGCAAAGCCGCTTCCTCTTGCCTGCTTGGTACGGTGTTGGGACAGCCTTGCAAGAATTTCTCGATCGCGAACCGGAGGAAAATCTCAAGCTGCTGCGTTATTTTTACCTCAAATGGCCTTTCTTTAAGATGGTTATCTCAAAAGTGGAGATGACCCTCGCTAAAGTAGATTTACAGATTGCTCGTCACTACGTGAGAGAACTTTCAAAAGCAGAAGATAGAGAGCGTTTCGAGCGACTTTTCGAGCAAATCGCCCAAGAATACCGCTTAACCTGCAATTTAATCCTGACAATCACCGAGCATAAGCGATTGCTAGACGGCGATCCCAATTTACAGCGTTCCGTACAGTTGCGGAATGGAACGATCGTGCCTTTGGGATTTTTACAAGTTTCTTTGCTCAAGAGACTGCGCCAATACAGCGATCGCGCCGCGTCAGGCGTAATTCATTTCCGTTACAGCAAGGAAGAGTTACTGCGAGGTGCTTTGTTAACCATTAACGGCATCGCCGCCGGAATGCGGAATACGGGGTGATTTAGTTCAATTACAGAGTTGAAGGCTGCTATGCAGCTATGCAGGAGTTCAGGAGTCGTAGAGACGTTGCAGTGCAACGTCTCTACAAGAGTTCAGGAGTAAAGATTCTTCCTTGTCCCCCTTGTCTGTCGATTTTGGATGAAAGGATTTTGGATGAAAGGATTAATTCTTTCCTGGGCGTTGCTGAATCAGGGTAAGCGCATATAAATTCGTAGCTGAATATACAGAATATTTGACCAAGAGA
>CAYTUO010000553.1:0-2404 GCA_964441015.1 uncultured Pleurocapsa sp. | reverse complement strand
CTTGAGTGGGTAAAGCCGTTGGTTGTGTTGATTGGGTAAGGGTCAGAGTTTCCATCTTCGGGTCCTAGATTTTGTGTGTTGGGGAGAGAAGAATTTGTAATCTGCTATACCGTTTCCCCCAAGTGCAGGGAGAGCCAATTTTCATTCGATCTTCACTTCTGATAAACAACAGTTAGAGAGTGACCAATAGACACCAACCAGCCTCATTCAATCCTCGACTAATTTTTTTGTATTATTTTCTTTATTTTTCGATAAACTCGATATATACTTAGGTAAATTGTGTCGAATAATTGAAATAGAGGAAATATCAATTTTGATATAGCTTCTGCTTTCCTAATTTGGCTCCAATAGAAAACCTTGTCTTTTTCTTTCCTGTATATAAAAGCGTAAGTTCTCTGGCAGCGACCGATTACCTTTAGCCCCATCATCCTAGCAAATATATTAAACGTATAGCGAAGATGAAAAGTTATAGGCAAGTGACATTTTATAAATGAATAGAAGCAATTAGCAATTATTAAATATCCGCCAGGTTTAACACTGCTAATCATTTCAGCAAATGTTGAAAGAGGGTCTGGTACATGCTCTAAAACATCCGTGCTAATCAAGCAATCATACGAGCTAATTTCAAGTCGCTCAATAAATTGAATATGGGGATATTTTTCTAACTTTTTAATTGCTATTTTGTTTGGATAAGGTTCATATATATTTATTTTTATATCTTGATTTATTTCAGCAATAATTTGAGCAAGCGTCCCCATTCCTCCCCCATAGTCTACTATACTGCTGATTTTATTTTTGTTAAGACTAATCCAATCAGATATCACTTGGCGATAATGCATCGAAATCTCATCTTGCTCTATAAATAAACCATTCACAATCCAAATCGGATGATTATAAAAATTAGCAATTCTTTCTCGTTCCAGCTTTTGATTATCGCAGCAAAGTTCATCCCAAATATTATCCATCATTTGCCATATTTGCTCAACTGATAATGACTTTTGATCGTAGTCTGAAAGTAATCTAAGAATTTCCAGTTTTTCTGATTCAGTCAAAGCTTCTTGGTAATCTCTGAAAAATTTTTCAATATCTATCATTAAAAGTAATCCTCATGATGCTATTTTGAACTAATTTGTTAAATATTTTTTTAGCTTTAAATATAAGCGTTTTGTTAAAGGGATCGCGAACATTGTATTTTGTGTAAACTTATCTGCTTCATTGTCTCGAATGACAAAAGGTGGATGATTTAAAGGTAAATACATCTCTTGTACAGGCAGATTTGCAAATGGATTTTTACTATCTACTGTATGAGTACTTTCTGTTCCAAAGCCAATATTACTCACTAAGTTAACATTAGGAAGAATAGTCAATCCATTTTGAAGCCAGCAGGCAAATGTCCATCTATAGGCCCAACTATCGATCTTTTCATCATAGGTGGATTGAAAAATTCTGCTCCAATATTTAAAAGCACGAGGTTCTTCTAATACATATTTAAAACAGTTAGAATCACGAATTTTTGGCCAAAGCTTCATTTCAATATCATAATACTGCCATGCTCGTTTCCAAGTTGCCCAGCCCCAACAGTGGGGATAGCGAGAAAAATAGTAGCTATACTCTGTGCGCTTACGCCCAAACTGAAAGTTATCTCCAGAAATAATCATTATTCGTTCGTCATCTCGATAATAATTCAGTAACTCTTCACAAAAGCAAAAAAAACTTGGATGCGGTAGACAATCATCTTCAAGAATTATTGCCTCTTCAACTTGACTAAAAACCCAATCTAAACCTGTTGAAACTCGTAATTTACAGCCTAAATTCTCTTCTGAGTAGTTAGTGAAGACTTCACAATCCCAATTAACGCGATCAATAATAGCTCTAGCAGCAGCACATTTTTCTATGCCATCAGGTTTATCTTTACGAGGACCATCAGCAACCACAAAAAATTTAGGAGGTTTTGCTTGACGGATAGCTTCAAAGACCTTTTCCGTAGTATCTGGTCGATTGAAAATTAAAAGTACAACAGGGGTTTTCATCCAGTAATAATAAAACTCATCAAAAAAATTGCATTAATAAAGTTAAACACTTTCTGGATTAATTCCTAGTTCCCTAAGTTTAGCTGCTAGTCGCTCAGCTTTCTGTTGAGCTTCCTCTGCTTTCTGTTGAGCTTCCTCTGCTTTCTGTTGAGCTTCCTCAGCTTTCTGTTGAGCTTCCTCAGCCAACTCTTGCGGGGTTGGTAAGATGACTCCTTCTAAAGTTGCCCAGCGAATCCATGCGGCTGTTACCCCTTTATAATCTCCCTCCCAACTCACTAAGGCTAATCCCAGACGATGACTGAGTAGCCATCCTTGTTCGTTGGGTTGGAGTGGCTCATACAGGCCATCAACCAGGACAAATCCAGCTAAATCTT
>CAYTUO010000552.1:1506-2450 GCA_964441015.1 uncultured Pleurocapsa sp. | reverse complement strand
CCTCTAGGCTGGGAACGAGGCAACACAAGACTTTGGGCTTATCTTAGTGCCATTCGGAACTGAGGGTTTCATCAATTACTGAAATGGTTTGGATCGTTAGCCAGGGAGGAGGATTGGCAATCCATTGCCCAAGAACGGGTGGCGCACTTGGATCGAGCATTTCATCGCGCACCACATCGGGAATGATGATTTGTTGAAACAAGCGAGGTAACAGATCGATCTGGTCAATAAGCAACAGATAGTTAATCGGTGAGGTATCGGAAACGACAATCATGAAGCGCCAGGGGTTTGCTTGGCACGAAATTGACGGAGGGTTTCGCGATCTTGCTCTAAATCGGTTTCATCGTAGTGTAGATCGGCGTTGTGCTGTTTCAAAAAGGCATCCACTGCCCAACGGGACTGTAGATTTAGGATGCGCCCAACTTCAGAAGGAGTGATTTTTTCCGTCTGGTAGGCTTGCACTACCAGGGCTTCCAAAATCTCACGAGTCAGGCGCTCTCGGTTATAATGTTGAACCAATTCATCGGGAAGGTCGATGGTAATTTGCATGATTCAGGTTCCTTGACAGCCTCAAGAGTCACTCATTCTATCTCTATTCTCGACTATTAGACCTCTTAGAAAGCATCCCGAATAGACAACTGAGTAATTATACTTATGGCTGAAAAAACCTTCCTCACTGCCCTAACCGCTTCCGCGCTCCTCTAACGTTTCCTAACTGTTTTAATGCCATCCCTGCCACCAAACAAATTCCGCCCGTGATGTACATCCCCTTATTGTTCGTGCCAAGACCAATAAAGCGAATCACGCCAAACGCCAGCAGCGCCGTAACGATGACGGGCATAATCACCACATAGTTTATTACTTGGTTGATTGATTCGTGTGTTACTGAAGGAACTAAGTTGTTAGATGTGTTAACGCTTGAAGCGATTGAATTACTCAGTGAA
>CAYTUO010000552.1:0-1496 GCA_964441015.1 uncultured Pleurocapsa sp. | reverse complement strand
GAAAGAAAACGAACTCCACGACACATCCAACAGCATGTGATGTTGGCAATGGAAGCGGCCTATCAAGCTGGGGAAAAACCCGTCACTGGGGCAATTGTGGAGTCAGTCTTATCGAAGCAAATTGATGAATTGGAGCCAAAATTAACGAGACATGGTTATGATGTGCGGGGTTTGGCAGAGCAATTTAATGCTAAACCAGCAGAGATTAAGTTACTCTTTCGAGGTCAACTTGATGTGGCACGCACAAAGGAGTTAACTGACCAAATGCTGAGTGCTGGTTTGCCACTTTGAGTTGAAGACTTGGTTTCAGCCGCTCAACTTATAGTTGCAATTAATCTGGTCTCAAATTTATGATTGTGGGCTGGTTGCAATTAATCTGGTCTCAGTTGCATTTAATTCGGTCTCAAGTCCCATCATAGTTGCAGTTAATCTGGTCTCAAAAAAGCGGTGATTGCGGTCTTGAGCATTTAGTATTGTGGGTCGCTACAGATAGTCTGCCCAAGAGATAGCTGCTTTTGGATCGTTAACCTCGTAGACGGGAACGCCAGCCAGCGCCGCTTTCTGGAAGGCAACGAAACGCCGAATACCTGCTTTCAATAAGGGTAGTCCGGCTTCTGTTAGCATTTCTCTGGCTTCTTCTCCATCCCGACTCGGTTTGGGAGGGATAATGGTCAAGAGAATTTTATAGCGATCGCTTCCCAATTGCTTGAGGGCATCTACCGTTAGCATCATGGCATCGAGAGCCAGGGCATCGGGAGTCGAGGGAACGATGAGTAAATCGCAGCCATCGGCTAAGGCTTCTAAATCTTCCTGCTCCGGTCTAGCTTGAGTGTCGATGACGATGTGGTCGTAGTTACGGGCATATTTAGCCGCTTGACGCTCGTCGATGACGGTGAAGGGCAACTTTCCCCGCTTTGCCCAACCACTAGCAGAACGGTTGGTATCGCCATCGATGAGTAGGGTTTTGGCGCTCGCGCAGAGATAGGCGGCGAGATGAATCGCCGTGGTCGTCTTCCCGACCCCTCCCTTGAATGAAGCCACAGTAACAATCATGACAATTTGAGTTGTTAAAAGTTTGAACTTTTAGAATTTTGAGTACGCAAAAAGGTAAATATTCAATCTTAGTCGAGCATATCCTGTCGAGCCTGCATTTGTATAGTGTCGAGGCTAACAGAGGGGCGAATTAGATCGGGTTTTTGAGGGAGCAAAAACTCAAAATGTTAAGATAGGGCGATCGCGTTCAATAGAACGAAAGTAGTAATGCAGAACCAGCTATCCTCAGCACTTAATAGGAGTGGCGATTGAGTTGTTGCGATCCCTCCTCTACTTCAACTGCAACAGGTAAAGATACAGAGCGAACCTAAGAGGATGGTTATGGCTTCGGTGGTGGGGAGTAGTTTGAAGTTGAATTATTGTAGTTTGGAACGGGCGATCTTATTTCTGGCTCTTGCGTACTTAACGTGCTAAAATATTAGGATATATATTGATTTTTTAGC
>CAYTUO010000551.1:0-2462 GCA_964441015.1 uncultured Pleurocapsa sp. | reverse complement strand
GAAAACCTGCACCCTTTACCGCGATCGCTCCGAATCCCTTGGAAACGAATCCCATTTCTCCCTCTATCCATCGAGTTCTTGGGGTCGTTTTAAGCGCTGGTGTCGCAGCCATCAAGGTTGGTTGTTACTGTTTGGTTCGATCGCGATTAGCGTTCTGATTGCTTTAATGATTTTGATTGCGCCGACGTAGCAGGAGATCTAAGGAGCTTTCAACAAGCGAGAAAAAGTAGAATGCCAACCGAACTACAAATGTTAAAGTGTATAGTTCTTTGTCAAATCCTTTCTAATTGTTATCGACCAATTCAATTATTTCGTTATGATGCCAATAGGAAAGAGATATTTCTTGTGGCTGGGGAACGAGGAAGTATAGAAATCACGATTTTTGAAACAGGAAGGTGGAGATATGATGTCGCCGACACCTAATTATAAAGAAATGAGTTTAATTGAACTAAGGCGTTATGTTTTGGCTCATAGAGATGACTCTCAAGCCTGGGAAGAATTCGCCAGCCGTGAGCGACCCAATGCCATTTATTTTGAAGCGGATCTGCCCCCATCTGAACAGGAGAAAAAGCTGAGGGAACTTCTTGAGCCAAGGTCTTAACCAATTCATCTAATTTTTTAGCTTCTTTGGTAAACCGGACTGCATAAATCATTAATCTATATCTCCCAACACTTCATCTAGGGAGTAAGTTTCATTACTGATTATTTGTTGCAGGGATCTTTGCAGGCTTTCTTTCAATCCAGGAACTGAAAGTAATTCTAAGGTTTCTTGTAAGCTCTCATAGTCTTTTTGTGAGATAAAAACTGCCGAATTGCTATCAGTTTCTATCTGATAAACTTTGCCTTCTTCTGTAACTAGTTTAACTAGGTTGATTAAATTTTTTTGAGCAGCACTAACCGTCAGCTTTTCCATTTTATTTGTTCCCTTTTTTTGTTCTGAGTTTACCAAATAATGCTTATGTCATGAGTATCTTACCATTTTTTAACCTACATTAATAGAGAACGAAATTTTATTTTTCTTTTGGACGTTGACTTTTAATCCATCCTCCTAATTCTTGTCCAATCTCATTGATGAGCTTACTGGCGTATTCGTGGCGGTGTTCTGGCATGAGTTTAAAGTCCAATAGCAATCTCGTTTGATGGCGCACAATCTGGAGTCTGGCATTCAGAGGCTCTAGATATTCTAGCTTTTTCTTGCCGTATTGTGCCATAATTAGATTATCTAGGATGTTGTAAAGTTCGGTAATTATTCTATTTCCTAAGAGAAGCTTTTGATCTCTAGGAAGCTTGTTTAAAATGGGAACGTACCACTTAATTAGATCGTAAGTTTTCTGGATAATTGATAGTTCGCTCATTGTCAAATTTTCAAAAAAAAATGCTCGCTTCGCTCGCTTTAAAGAGAATAAAAAATACAGGGTAAAGGGAAAAAGGGAAAGAGAAAAAAGGGAAAAGTTAAGTCCTCGACGGCGCAACCACCCGCAGCCCGATGTAGTAGTTCCCGTTATCGGGGCGGTAGTAGCTGCGAACGGCAGAACGGCAGATCGGAGGAGCGACGAGCCACGAACCACCGCGCAGCAAGCGATAATAATTCTTATTCTCACTCAGCCAAGCACTGCCATCTTCAGGCGCACCATCATAATTATCATGCCAGTGGTCAGCACACCATTCCCAGACATTGCCATGCATATCATAAAGTCCAAAAGCATTAGGGGGAAATTGCCCAACTGGGGTAGTTTCCTTTCTATATTCGCCTTTGGGTTCATCAGCGTAGGTATAGCTGGCATCGTAGTTAGCATCGTAGTTAGCTAGCTTGTCCGTAATAGTTTCCCCAAAATAGAACGGTGTTGATCCCCCCCTAACCCCCCCTTCAAAAAGGGGGGAACCGGAAATGGCGCGACAGGCGTATTCCCATTCCGCCTCGCTGGGGAGTCGGTAGTATCGCCCTGTTGATGCCGAGAGTCGCTTACAGAATTCAACCGCATCGTGCCAAGAAACTGATTCTACAGGTCGGTCATCCCCTTTGAAATTAGAGGGTTTGGGTTTGAGTTCTCGTTCGATTTTTGGGAGAGACGCGATCGCCCTCCACTGGGCTTGAGTCACCGGATATTTACCCATAAAGGAAGGCGGGACGGTGACTTCGCGCTGGGGTTTTTCACAGCTAAACCAGTCAGTCTGATATTTCTTGTTCAGCCTTTCTATTTCCGCATCTCGACAGGCATCTAGCAATAACACGACATTATCTGCCCCAGATCGCCGCAGTCGTTCCGTCACGTAGTCAACCGAGACAGCCGTTTCTCCTACATTGCTGGGGTCGCTGTCAGGCAGCATCAGATAGTCTTTGTCTTGGTAGCGCCTGCCATGACCAGCAAAGAAAAACCAGAGGTTGTCTCCAGGCTGAAGCAGAGGAGTCTCGAACTGCTTCTGGAGAAACCGCATGAGACGGGCATAGGTAGGCTGAGTGG
>CAYTUO010000550.1:0-2517 GCA_964441015.1 uncultured Pleurocapsa sp. | reverse complement strand
ACTTTAGATTAGGGAATTGGGAATTGGGACTACGACTCTTGTAGAGACGTTGCAGTGCAACGTCTCTACAAATATTTAGGTTTCTACTAAAAATTCAACTAGCCAGTTTTTCAGATGAAGAGTAGCGCGACAATCATCTTCGTTATAGCGCAAAATTGCTTCTAAAAAACTGCGATCGCCCGTTTTTAACCATTGATCGTACCAGCAAACGCATTGATCGCCACTAGCACCGCGATCGCGCCATTGAAACCCTATCCAGTTAGCTAATGATTTGAGAGAGTAACTTTCTACTGGGAAAGTAACAGAAGTAATCACTCGCTTATGGAGATCGACACAACGAGGTAACAGTAATTCTATTTGTTGTCTCGGCGTTTTATATAAATTTGCTAAGCGTTTAATTGTTTCTACTTCATATTCAGAAAAATGAAAGATTGGCGCGTTTCCATAGAAATTAACAACAGATAAAAATTGTTCCCAAATAATTCTCTCGTCTTCTAAGTTTTCTGCTAAAAAAGGATAAAAATGCTCAAGCTTTTTTTGGCGATCGACTAATAAAATTCCCAATAAATAATCCAAATTTTGTTCTGGTTCTGCCTCAATATCAAAATATAACTCGATAGAAGCCGTGGGAATTGTTTTGCCAATATTTAAAACCCCATTAAATTTGCGAATGGCTTTATTTTCCACAATCGCTTGAGCTTGCTGTTTTAACTGTGCAGCTACTTCCCTTCCGATCGCTTCGCCCATATTAATCGGACAAGCCGCAGCCAGAGACGATACCGTGTCTACTCCCATAGCTTGCAAATATTCGTAGCGGCTAGGAGTTACACCAGGAACGAGAGAGAGATGTTGCTGAGATTGGGCTAGGGTATAACAGTGAGTGTACCAATGACATAAATTACATCGCTGGCGAGAAATAAACACTTCTGGTTCTTGACGCTTCGAGAGGATCTGCACGCATTCTACAAGCACCTCTTTCATTCGAGGGAGCCATTCTAGCAAATCTACTGCGTAGCAATTCTGACGGCGCAAGACAATCTCGGCAGTAATCGGTAAAGTCCCTTGAATAGTAACTAGCAATTGAGCGTAAAAAGCAGCAAGAAGTTTGTATTCTGGCTTCGGACGACGACCTAGTTGAATACTAACGGGCAAATACCACCAATCTCCAAATTTCGATGCTCCTGGCTGTTTTACCAGTAAATGAGGAGAACCTAAGAGGATAAGTGGCTCGTCTTCTGCTTTGGAAAGCCTTTGCGTCAACCATCCCCACTCTTGATAGTTCAACTGTGCTAAAGTCCCTCGATAAATACACTCTACACCCTGCTCCATCAAAGCTTCAGTTTCTTTGGCTCTGGTTTCCCAGTCTACCTCAGAAGCTTGCGGCTGCCGATAATGGGGGTAGAATTCGGCCATAACTGTAGCGACGTGGTTTTGGCTTTCTTGTCGGAGTTTAAGAAGGAAATCTCGTTCTGGATCTCGTTGGTCACGATCGCCATAGAAATTTAAAAAGGCACGACGTTGACAGCGTTTATAATCCAATAGCAGGGTATCAGTCAGCAGCATTATTTTGGGGAAAAGTGAAGCTTTCCTAAAAAATAGGATAAACCGAAGTGCAAGCAGTTATCAGTTATCAGCTATCAGTTATCAGTTATCAGTTATCAGTTATCAGTGATTGGTGACTGGTGACTGGGAAATTCTTTCCCTGCTTACCCTGCTTCCCCCGCTCCCTCTGCTCCCTTGTCCCCCACACTTCCCACACCCCCAATCACCAATCACTAATGACTATTGACAAATACAGACAAGAATTTCCGGCACTAGCGAATAAAGTTTATTTGAATTTTGGGGGACAAGGGCCATTGCCCCGCGCGGCTTTAGAAGCTATTATCGAGGCTCATAACTATTTAGGACAGCACGGGCCTTTTTCTGTGCAAGTTAATGCTTGGCTTCAACAAAGACGTGCCGCAATCAGAGGTGCGATCGCAGAGGAACTGAGTGTTTCTCCCCAAACCATTACTTTTACGGAAAATGTGACGGCTGGCTGCAATATCGTTCTCTGGGGAATGGATTGGCAAGCGGGCGATCGCATCTTAATGACAGATTGCGAACATCCTGGAGTCATCGCCATTGTTAAAGAAATCTCACGGCGTTTTGGCGTAGAAATTGATACCTGTCCGATCATGATAACGCTAAATGAGGGAGATCCAGTTGAAGTTATTGCTCAACATTTACACCCTAAAACTCGCTTGGTTGTTTTGAGTCATTTATTGTGGAATACGGGGCAGATATTACCGTTAGTTGAAATTGTAAAAGTTTGTCACAATTATTCGGGTCATCATGAGCCAGTACAAGTATTAGTCGATGCGGCTCAATCTGTTGGTTCTTTGCCTTTAAATTTGACTGAATTAAACGTTGATTTTTATGCGTTTACAGGTCATAAATGGTGGTGCGGGCCTGCTGGAGTTGGGGGTTTGTATATCCGTCCCGAAGCGTTTGAAACCATTCAACCTACTTTTATTG
>CAYTUO010000549.1:0-2535 GCA_964441015.1 uncultured Pleurocapsa sp. | reverse complement strand
GGCAGTCGGCAAAAGTATCTTGGCAGTGCGCGTTCAAGAAGCAGATCCCTTTGAAGCTAGTATTGGGATTGATAATTATTCTCCGCCGAGTGTCGGGCCCGAACGAATCAACCTCAGCTTACTCTATCGCAACCTGACAGGTCTGGGAGATAGTATTGCGGTAGCCTATCGCCCCAGAATCGAAACGATTGGCGGAACCTATCAATTAGAGTTTGCCTATCAAGTCCCTCTCAATCCCATGAATGGAAAGTTGGCATTAAGAACCGTTATCGATCGCAATAAAGTCATTAACGGACGTTTTGAGGTACTCGACATC
This sequence comes from uncultured Pleurocapsa sp., assembly GCA_964441015.1. Classification (GTDB taxonomy): domain Bacteria; phylum Cyanobacteriota; class Cyanobacteriia; order Cyanobacteriales; family Microcystaceae; genus Hydrococcus. Next base: position 2,219 of record CAYTUO010000549.1, on the reverse strand, counting down.
AGTTCAGAAGCGGAACGCTACGAAGTAAGCTATCGACAACCACTCATCCTTACCCCGCGCGAAGAGTTTGCCCTATCAGTCGGTTTTGCTTATCAAGACAGTCAAACCTCTACCTTTTTAGGCCCTACTCGTTTTGGCCTCGGCCCTAACGAGGAAGGAGTCAGCAAAACTAGTGTATTTACCCTCGGACAAGACTATACCTTACGCGATCCCTCTGGTGCTTGGGGATTTCGCTCTCAATTGCGTTTCGGTACGGGTTTATTTGAAGCGACTAGCAATGCTGGAGACATTCCCGACAGTGAATTTTTCAGTTGGCTAGGTCAAATCCAACGGGTACAAATCCTTAATGACAATAATTTTTTAATTCTTCAACTAGATCTACAGCTAACGCCAGATGCCTTATTGCCGTCCGAGCAATTTGTAATTGGTGGCGCTCAATCAGTGCGAGGTTACCGACAAAACGTTCTTGCAGGCGATAATGGCTTGCGCTTTTCAATAGAAGATCGCATTATTCTCGCACGTAATGATGCAGAAGATCCTGTATTTACCCTCGCTCCCTTCTTCGATATGGGCGTAGTTTGGAATGTATCGGATAACCCCAATGAGATCCTCGCCGATAATAATTTCATTGCTGGCTTAGGATTGGGATTAATTTGGCAACCAGTGGAAGGATTGAATCTTAGAGTAGATTACGCCCCTCCCTTGGTCAATCTCAATATTAAAGGCGATAACGTTCAGGATTACGGCTTCTACTTTAGTGCAAGTTATAATTTCTGATTCAATGGTTCGGTAACAGTTACTCGATGTTGGACGATTCCCCAGTAGAGATATCCTTTGTCGTTCCATTGCGTCTTGAGAGGCTGTTGAACTCCTCTGTCATCGGTTGCCCTTGCCATTAACTGATAGTCTCCAGGGGGAGCCTCCCACTCGTAATCCCACATCGCCCAAGCCTGGGGAAGGTTGAGTTCTGGTTGTATCCGCGCTAATTGCCACGTTTTTCCAGCATCGAAGCTTAACTCAACTTTAGCAATCTTCCCCTGCCCCGACCAGGAACGACCGCGTAGTAGTTGTTTGCCCGATTTGAGGGTAGCGTTAAAGGGCAATTCAAAAGCACTTTTCACTTTTTGGGAAGTTACCATTTCTCCTTTGGCGGGAGAGCCTGAAGGAGGCTTGTAGTCAGCCCCAATTAGCACGTACTCGGTAGTATTCCATTCCGTCCATAGGGGAGTTTCGGAGACTTCGATCGCCCCAACCCATTTGACGCTGGCGATGCCTGCCCATCCGGGGACGAGGACTCTGGCCGGATAGCCGTGGTCGGGAGGCAGAAATTCTCCATTCATCCCATAAACCAAAATGGCATCAGAGAGGGCTTTTTCTACTGGCATCGGTCGAGCGAGTTTCTTTTTGTCTAGGGAGATTGGCATTACGTCTTTGGCCGTCTTCTTAATTCCCGCTCGTTCCAAAAGTTCTCGCAAAGGCACGCCAGTCCATTCGGCGACACCAATTCCTCCTAACTGCCACTGCGTTCCGTCGGCTTCTTTGCCATATGAGAGCTTGAAAAAAGAGCGACCGTTGCCCGCACACTCCAGTGCTTTAATCACCGAACTCGAAGGAAGTTTGAGAAGGTCGTCGTAGGTGAATGTCTGCGGGTTAGTTACTCCCGTCCCCTTAACCGTTAAGCGCCATCTAGAAGCGTTGATTTGGGGAGTCGGGCTGTTGTTTCTGACAAAGAATAGTTCGTTGGGAACGATGTAGCCGCGATTGTACATTTGCTCCCATTTCATCTCCAGGTTGCTACCCTTTTGAAAAAAGAATTCGGGAGGAGCGTTTTTGACGATGCCTTCGACTTTCGTTGATGCTGAAGTTGCCGCTTGTGGCCAAAGGGCGATCGCGCTGCTGCCGACTGTGCCTGCCATCAGTTGAATCAGCCGACGGCGGGAAATGCCTAGCGTTTTCGTTTGCCACCAAAGATACTCATCAGCACTTGCTCGCGAGTAAGTTGCTTCGTTGAGGAAATCTTCTCTGTTCATCAAAAAACTCCGCAATCGAGAATGACCGAGCAATTTTTCGCCATTTTAATTTACATCTTCCTGAGAAGTGCTTTACAATTGTCAAACTCAACAAAAAGTTACTTTCAGTAGCTCAAATAAGGCTTCTGGAAGACTTTGACATCTCCAGCCTTTGAAAAAGCTGGATTCTGTACTCTAAGAGTACCGCAA
>CAYTUO010000548.1:0-2540 GCA_964441015.1 uncultured Pleurocapsa sp. | reverse complement strand
CCCGTACTGCCAACCCGTCCGATAACGACTCCCTGTTCTACCCAGTCTCCAGGTTTCACTAAAATTTCTGATAAATGGGCGTAGCGGGATTCTTGGGTGCCTTCTACGTGGCGCAGAATCACGGTTAATCCATAGCCACCCATCCAATCTGCCACAGCGACCTCGCCTGGATAGGCAGCGAGTACAGGTGCTCCTAACGGTGCGCCGAGATCCGTTCCCGAATGCATTCTTGTCGTTCCCGTGATGGGATGAACTCGCCAGCCAAACCCAGAGGTAATATTAGCAGGCATGGCTAAGGGAAAGATTAAAGCCGTATTGCGCGGTTGGGGAAGAGTTTGAGGATAGTAATAGGTTGTCGTTGCCCGATTGTACTTGGGAATGGGAGCTAGCGCGATCGCGGCTGGAGGATTGACGACTGTGCCAACAGATGTTCTGCGAGGTTGGTAGCGAGCCGATTGAAATGTTCTAGACGCTCTTGGGCGACTGGCGACTTGTAGCGAAGAGGGAGACAAGCGGGTTCTTGTAGCAGTTACGGGCTGTTTGGGGTTTGTTCTGCCGCAAATACCACTGGTGAGCTTGCCATTTTGGGAGATGCTAGTGCATCCGCTCGATCGCTCTGTCAAAATGACAGCATTGGGTGCCGTGTAACCTTCTGTTGTTCCTTGGCTATAGTTGGTCGTATCGATATAACTATTCTTGACAGGATTGGCCAGTGGGGAGACGAGTTTCGTTTCCGTTGACTGAGGCTGGAGAATTAGGCTATTTCCTACATTAGAAGCAGGAACGGAAATTTTAGGGGCAGACAGTTGAGGTTTTGGCGCAGGCGCAACGATTGCCTCGCGAATGGCTGATGGTTTGGGGGCTACGTGAATAACAGGGGCCTTGACGGAATTTTCTTGCGGTGCTGGTTTGACCACCTTAATAGGGGCAAGGGGAGCAGTGGGGGCTGACGTATCTGGGATAATGAAGGTGTTAGTCGTTGCTGTTGCAGGTATCCCGGCTAATCCACTGCCAAGGATACCTAGTCCGCTCATTAACCCAATACCTTGTTTGAGCAGGCGATACGGATTAACGAGATTAAAACCTTGGGGCGATCGCTGATTCATTTCCGCCTCACTCCTTCACACTGATGACTTTGGTGTTGACTTGAACGAGACTTACTCGTCGTAACCAAGACTTATTGTACCGGACGAGAGGTCAATTTCTCTAGTAGCTCCTGGGGAATGTAGGCGAACTCTTAATTTTCCTTGAGAATTTACGCCGATCACAACTCCTGGACACCCGTTGACAGTAACCTTACGTCCCATACTTTGAAGTAAGTCTAGATATGAGATTAGCAGAGTTTCTATCCCGTTGGCGAGATAGTGTTGATATCCAGAAAAGATCCCATCAATTGCGATCGCGGTTAATTGTTCCAGAGAAGCGATCTTGTCTGAGAAAGATTGTAAATTAATTCCTACTTCTGGGACGGGGTTCGTCCAGTTAATCCCTACGCCAATAACCGCTTGTGTAATGGTTTCCTGCTGGATGCGGGTTTCGCTTTTAATCCCGCCCAGTTTGCGTCCTTCTAGAATTAGATCGTTGGGCCATTTTAAAAATACAGGGATATCATGGCGGCGCAAAGCATCGGCAATCCCCCAAGCACTCAATAGGGTTAGATGAGGCCCATCGCTGGCAGGAATATTAAGATTTATGGCGACGGATAAATAAAGTCCTCCTAATTGAGATTGCCACTGTCGTCCCCATTGTCCGCGGCCTGCTGTTTGTTGGCTCGCGATCGCTCCTATTGGAAATGTTACACCTTGCTCAATAAGTTCCCATAAGATTTGGTTGGTTGAAGGAATAGTTTCATAGAGATAGAGAGATAGTTTTTGTAGTGCTTGATTATTAGAAAATTTGAAGAGTTCGGCTTCAAGTTTATGTCGATTCAATTCCATGAGTTTTTAATTTCACGCTCCAGGCGCAGAGGATTAATCTTCTTTTTAAAAATTTGAAGAAGATCCTTTTTCATCCGTCTTTAAGATAAATCTAAAAAGCAAACGTTAGTATAAAAAGAATTTGAGCGATACTTGAGGTGGCTATTTGTGGTATTTTCTACAATTCCTGAAACTAAAACCCAGACATCGATTTGGCAGTGGCAAAGCCAGAATGGATTGCCCTATTTAACCTGTAGTCTATTGCAAAACTGGCAGCATGGCTTTTTTACCCAACAGTTTTATCCGCATTTGCCAGAAAATTTAGTACAAGTTCTAGAATCTCATGCCAAAGTATATCGAGTTAAACAGGTTCACGGGAATCGAGTCTTAACGCCTGGGGAAATTGACGCAGAAATTCGAGAACAACAATTACAAGATTCAGAAGATAAGTTTCCGCCTGCGGATGGAATCGTCACAGATTGTTCCCAACAAGCAATTTGGGTGGCAAGCGCAGATTGTACGCCAGCACTCATCGGCGACGTGCAGACGGGTAGAGTTTCAGCAATTCATGCAGGTTGGCGAGGAACAGCACAACGCATTATTCCCGAAGCGATCGCGCGTTTT
>CAYTUO010000547.1:0-2540 GCA_964441015.1 uncultured Pleurocapsa sp. | reverse complement strand
GTTTGCTCCCATCTCGTTCTACCCAAGCAAAAGAACCCAGGGTTGAGAGTAAATCCGTCGTTCTTTGGAGAGAAGAGCGGGCAGTGCGATCGCGGATATACTCGCCCAATTCGCGAAGAAGGAGTAACAAAGAAGGAGTGAGATAATTTCCCTGAACTGAAGCAAAGGTAACAGCTAGAGCATCAAGACAGTCGATGTTAAATTTGCCTTGTCCCAATAAACTCATGAAAGCTCGTTTCAGCGTCGGGATGCTGGTAATCGCAATCATAGCCGCCAGTAGCGGTCGAGGTAAAGGCACTTTGCCGACCTCTCTGAGAGAAGCGAGGAAAGTCGTTACCGCCGCTAACTTTAATTCCGTCCACTGCTCGGTTTCTGGGGAAATCAAGGTTAAGACAGGGACTTCTGGCTGAGTTTGTGGGCAGTCAAATTCTGCTTTCTCTATCAAAGAGACTAGGTGCGATCGCATCGATCGCACCGCTGCTTCCCCTTCCGGTTCAGTTCGATAGTCAACGGCGATGGATGCAGCAGCAGGTTTGAGGCGTACTTGGCTAACACGGGAATCTGACTCGATTAATTGTTGCAAGTGGCGAGCATAATCGGGATCTCGTGCCAAGCGAGGAATGCGAAAACGGACTCGCCCACGCATTTGGTGGACTATGCTGTATTGAATTGTCGAACCTTGTATAGTTTGCTCCATTAGGACTAATTTCCGATTGCCAATATACGCCTCGTACAATTGATTTGGGAATAATATTTTAATAATCAACCAAAACTTAAAAACTCTGGTCTAAAAATCATGATCAGTCCGAAAAAAATCATGATCAGTCCTCCAACTAATTTAAGCAGTCTTCCCTGTCCTTCTGTCAACCTTGAGGATCTAAAGAAATAGATAAAGTTAGCTAAAATTGCCAGTAAGGGAATGATATAAATAGCAGCATAAATTCCCGTCCAAAATAAAGAACAGAACCAGAAGCTATCTCGACAATATTGCAGCAGCGAGGTCAGATAAACTACTGGTAAAATAGCTGTACAACCAAGTTCGACAATATTGACAAAAATAGCCAACAAAATTGTTCCTCCTAAAGCTAACCAAAAGAGCTTTCTATCCTGCTTGGACTCTCGCAAATTTCTCGAAATCTGTCCAGCTTTTTGACTGATAACCAGTTGCTGATTTCCTGAGAGAGAGAGAGAAACACCTTGTTTAAACCAGAAATAATCCTTAAGATTGATAGCTCCTGCTAGTGCAATTCCAACTCCTAATACTAATAAAAATAAACTCCCCCACTGTTCTAAAAACAAAGAACCAACTACAATCATCAACATGATGAAGAGAAAATACATGGCGGCGGAAGTTGCGATAAAGGTAGAGCCAACAATAGTCATGTCTTTTCTACTTTTGGTATAAGTTAGTAAAGAAAGGAGAATAATCAGGACAGTAAAAGCACAAGGATTGAATCCGTCAACTAAAGCAATAGTAAATACAAATAAAGGAAATGGTAGTGCTTCAGCAAACTGTTTAATTAACGTATCTGATGTTAAAGATAAGAAAGTAAAGATAGTAAGGATAATAATTACTCCCAATCCCCCCAGCCAATATCTTTTAGCTTGTTCAGTTTTTAACTTGTTTTTAAAGAGGGGATAAGTCAATCCATAGATAAGCGATACCAAGATAATTTTCCAAGGAGGATTTTTGCTACTGTTAACATCTCTTTCAGGAATGTTAATCGGATGTCCAACTGCTTCTTCAATTGCCTTAATTATTTGATTGCGATAGCCCAGATAACCTTGGTGAACTGGAATATACTCTAATTCTCCCTCATTTTCACTATAGCCAATAAAGATTTTATTGCCGATTACTGTGCGAGGAACTGTAGCAGATGAAAGCCGATACTTTTCTAAAAATTCGTGCCATTTTTTTGTATTTTTACTCACTTCATAGGAGTATAAATTAACTTCTTTATTGTGTTTGTTAATATATTCCATTAAAGGTTTTTGTTTGATACAGTGGGGACAAGTTTTACTGTGGTAAAAATAAATATCAACTCCTGAATCATCAGCGTTAGCGGGTGAGGAGAAAGCGATTAAACTCACCAAGGCAATGAGCAGAAATCCTATAAAAACTTTGACTAAGTTAGCTTTCATAAACTAAAATAAGGATTTGTTCAAACCGGACTTTCTCATCAGCGGAAAATTTACAGGTGGAAATTTTTCAGGTCAGTCAAACCATGATTGAAGCTGCTTTCTGACGATTAGATGCGTTTGCCCTGGGAGGTAAGATTCCCTTGATCTACTCAACCTGATAACGATGCGATCGCAGATTTTGAAAATGGGAGAGGGGCGATCGCCCTTTTCCACCTGCTTTTAGCCCATATATGAAATCTATTTCTGGTAAAGAATTTGCCAAAATACCGTCAGGTTACAACGGGCGATCGCAATCACACAAAAAAAACATTGTTACGTTCCTCGATGAGAGCAGTGTGTTACGTTGACACTCCCACCGATAAATCGGGGGATTCCGAGGCAGAAAAATTATGCGTAAC
>CAYTUO010000546.1:0-2555 GCA_964441015.1 uncultured Pleurocapsa sp. | reverse complement strand
AATCTTGATTGAATAGTGAGACTTGAAAAAGTTTAGCTAAGTTTTGTAGAGCAGTTATCAGTTAATTGCGAATTGCGAATTGGGAGTTCAGGAGTTCAGTAGAGACGTTGCACTGCAACGTCTGTACAAGATTCTTCCTTGTCTCCCGATGAAAGGATTTTGGATTGATTCAGTTACCAGTCACTAATCACCAGTCACTAATCACCGATCACCAATCACCAATCACCTTCTCACCGATCACCTTCTCACCAATCACCTTCTCACCGATCACCTTCTCACCAATCGCTGATAAAAGTAAAGCTTCTGCATCTTCTTTACTCAGTGGTTTTGAGAAGAAATAGCCCTGTCCTTTTTCACAACCGAGTGCTTTGAGTTGTTTTAGTTGTTCTTCTGTTTCGATGCCTTCAGCGATGGCATTCATTTTTAAAATCCGAGCAAGGGTAACAATCGCTCGAACAATTTCACTGCGATCGCTGTCAGGCTTCATTTTACTTACAAAAGAGCGATCAATTTTTAGGGTACTGACAGGAAAACGGTGCAAATAACTCAAAGATGAATAGCCAGTTCCAAAGTCATCCAGACACAATTCAATATCTCGCTTTCTTAATTCTACAAATAAATTCGTAGAAACTTCGACATTTTCTATCAGCAAACTTTCGGTAATCTCTAATTTTAAGCTACTGGACTCCAAACCCGTTTCGGCTAAAATTTGTTCAACTTGCTCGATGAAATGAATTTCTCTAAGCTGTTTCCCAGATAGATTGATATTAATTTTCAAAGGAATTCGATGCTTAAAGCGATCTTGCCAAGCTTTCATTTGCTGACAAGCTTCTTTGAGTATCCATTGACCAATAGGAACGATTAAGCCTGTTTCTTCGGCAATGGGGATAAATTCAGTAGGCGAGATCAATCCTCTTTTTGGATGCTGCCAGCGAATTAACGCTTCAAACTCCGTAACTTGCCCCGTTGCTAACCAGACGATTGGCTGATAAAAAACTTGAAACTCTTGATGGTTAATGGCTCTTCGCAGATCGGTTTCTAGTTGCAGACGAGAGACGGCGAGTTGATACATTTGCGGGTTAAATACAGCATAACAGCCTTTTCCTTGTGCTTTAGCCCGGTACATAGCGGTATCGGCATCGCGCAAAATTTCGTCCGATCGCTGATAATCGGCAGTACTCAAAGCAATACCAATACTGGTGTTCGTGAAAACTTGTTGACCGTTGAGATTAAAAGGCAAAGCGAGACTTTGGAGAACTCTTTCGGCAACACCGATCGCATCTTTGAGAGTATCGATATCTTCTAAAAGAAGAGTAAACTCGTCACCGCCCAGTCGAGCTAGAGTATCGCTAGGACGAAGACACTCGCTTAAGCGACGAGCAAAAGCTTGCAGCAGGCGATCGCCCGTTAAATGTCCCAAACTGTCGTTGATGAGTTTAAATCCATCGAGATCGAGGAACAAGACGGCAAATAAAATGTTTGGGTGTCGTTTAATGCGCTGCAAGGCATGGTCTAAGCGATCCATGAATAACGCTCGATTGGGGAGATCGGTTAAGGCATCGTAAAAGGCGTTGCGCTGAAGGAGTTCTTCTGCTTGTTTGCGTTCTGTAATATCAGTATCGATACTATCAATCCGAACTGGCTTTCCCGAAGCATCGTAAACAACTTGACTACGATTATACAGCCAGCGTACTTCTCCATCAGGTTGTACGATCCGGTATTCTAATTCGGTTTTGCCAGTTTCTAGCAATATTTTACGATGATGCTTGACTTGCTTTCTGTCTGCTGGATGCACGATTTTGAACCAGAGGACAGGATTGGCGTAAAATTCGGAGGCGGGGCGACCGAAAACCTTTTCTGCCGCTAAATTGATATAAAGAACCTTCAAAGTAGTTGCTGAGGCTGACCAAACCACATCTTGAATAGAACAGAGAATCCCCTCCAGGCGTTGTTCGCTTTCGTAGAGTGCCTGTTCCATCTGTTTGCGATCAGTAATGTCAGTAATCATGCCTAAAGCGCCAGCATAATTCCCATTGTTGTCAAATAACGGATTCGTTGAGACGATCGCCCATAAATCAGCCCCTTCTCGGCGACGGAATTTAAAATCGTGATTTTCTTGAATCCCCTGGCGGCGGCGTTTTACATAAGACTGAGCAATCGCTATCCCTTCGTCATCCATAAAATCAAAGAGAGATTTACCCATTATTTCCTCGGTGCTGTAGCCTAGCATTCTTGCCATCTGCGGATTGACAAAGTTGGTACTGTTGTTGCGATCGATAATCCAAATCCCTTCAGTTGCTGTTTCCACAATCCGGCGATACTTTTCCTCGCTCTCCTGTAATGCTTGCTTGGCTTTGTAACGTTCTGTAATATCTCTCAAAGAGATGAGATAAGCAGCTTGCCGCTCCCAATTAATTTCTCCCACTCGCATTTCAGCAGTAATTAAGTCCCCTGTTGGCTGTTGGATGCAAATTTCGGCCGGTTCTCCTACGACGCAGGGCAAACCAAACGAGTGTTCTAGGAGTTCTGTTTGAGAAAGTTTAAAAAGAGATTCG
>CAYTUO010000545.1:0-2555 GCA_964441015.1 uncultured Pleurocapsa sp. | reverse complement strand
AAATCCGTGATGTTGTATTTTATTAATCGAGGCGATTGCTCTATTTTTGCGCCTGGGGATAATTGCGATCCAATCTACGGACAATTGTTACGAGAAGCAGTTGCCAAAGGAGTAAAGATTTTACCTTACCGGTTTGAGATTACTTCTGGGGGAATTCGGTTTTTGGGATTAGCAGAATTTCTTCCTAAACAACCGCAATCAGAATTTTTTCTCAAAAAAAAACCTAGCTTTAGATAGCCAGGTTAATTAATAGGAGGAGAACTATGACCGCTTTTGAAAGCTGAAGTGAAACTAAGGGTTTGTGTTGTTGCTTAAACCCATCCAAGAAAATTGGCAATAACTAAGCCGATAACAACTCCTGTGGTGCCTGCTAGGATAGACGGAATAAAAGACCAGTCAGAATGAGATTTACGTTGCTTTTTGGAGGTGCTTGGAGTAACCATAACTGCTGTGTTGTTGTTTGACTTCTTTCTGCACTTATAGTTCCCAAAATTTTCTCCTAAAGTAACAGCAGGTGAAAAAAATTTGGCAATTTTCTCACAAACCTAATTTAGACAAGGTTTTTAGAAATAGTAAAGAAAGTCTAAAAACCTAATTTTGGATTCTGACTCGTAATTGTTGGTATTACATCGGTAAGCGATCGCTATTTGGTTGATGCTCGTTCTGTTCCTTGCCATGCTGGAGGTTGTCTGTCCATTGTTTGGCTAGCGTAATCAAATCTGATGGCATCATGACAATCGTTGTCGTGTTGTTCTCTGCCCCAATTTCTGTTAGCATTTGCAAGCGCCGTAACTCTAGCGCTGCGGGATTCTCCATGATTTTTTGCGAGGCTTCTGCTAACTTAATCGAGGCTTCTTGTTCGGCTGAGGCTTTGATGAGACGAGCGCGTTTTTCTCGGACGGCTTCTGCTTCTTTTGCCATTGCCCGTTGCATTGCCAGGGGAATTTCTACGTCTTTTATTTCTACTCGTTCGATTTCCACGCCCCAAGGTTCGGCGATCTCATCTACGATATTTTGGACTTCGTGATTAATTTTGTCTCGATTTTGTAGGATATCATCGAGAATATTTTGTCCGACAACATTTCGTAGCGTGGTCATTGCAGCCTGATAAACGGCTACTTGATAGTCCTCAACCCGGTTAATCGCCTTGGATGGATCGAGGATGCGGTAGTAGAGAACAGCGTTGACTTTGATGGTGACGCTATCAGCAGTGACTGTTTCCTGGGGGGCAATATCAACAGTTTTGGTACGAACATCTACTTGAGCTTTCTGGTCTACCAAGGGGATAATCCAGTACATTCCCGGCCCTTGAATATCTTTATAGCGCCCCAGACGAAAGATTACACCTCGTTCGTATTCGCGATCGATTTTAAGTCCGCCAATACCCAATAAAATTGTTATACCAATAAGCGTACCTAGAATGGTCTCCATATTCGACTCCTTAAATTCTCTAAAGTCCTTTGAGCAATTAGATTTTAGATAATTCGATTCTAGGATGCCTCATCTAGCAATGCTTGACACAGTACTAGAACGCTGGTCTTTATGGATTTTAGCTCGTTCTCGTCGCTAATAGTCTTTTTGCTCTGACGCTTATAAAATGTAAAGTAATGTAAAGTTAAGACACTAAAGAGAGCGATCGAGATGGAACAAACTGCGTTAAATTTAATTGCGATCAGCGTTTTTGCCATGGCCCTCTCTTCATTACTGGGGCCAGTATTCAACATTTCACCTGCAATTCCAGCAGTAACAACTTTAGGAATTATGGGACTTGCCACTCTCGACAATCTCAGTTGGGGAGGCAAAGGCACTACTTTACTCTTAGATCGATTTTCTTCACCCCAACAGCGTCAGCGCGTCTTGCATCACGAAGCAGGTCATTTTCTTGTCGCTTACTTATTAGGAATTCCCGTGACAGGTTATACGCTTAATGCCTGGGAAGCTTTCAAAAAAGGACAGCCAGGAATGGGAGGTGTCATCGTCGATACCGAACAATTAGAGAAGATAAATATTAAAGAAACGCCGTTAATGGTAGAGCGATTTTGTACGGTTTGGATGGCAGGAATCGCAGCAGAAAATTTGGTGTATGGTAACGCACAAGGAGGAGAAAGCGATCGCCAGAAAATTAGAGAAGTTTTAAGGGTTGCTGGTTTTCCCGAAAGTGTCTATACCCAGAAAGAACGTTGGGCGCTACTACAGACTAAAAGCCTTTTAGAAAAGCATCAAAAAGCTTATGAGGCTCTAGTTAAAGCAATGGAAAAACGGGCATCAGTAGAAGAATGTTTGCAGGCAATTAGGCAGCATTCTCAGGTTGAATCAAGAACGAGTTAAAAATCAATCCCTGGCTGTGCTTTAACGCCTTGCTCTCGGAAAGGGTGTTTGACCAAGGTCATTTCAGTCACTAAATCGGCTTTTTCAATGAGTTCGGGGGGCGCGCCTCTCCCTGTCAGAATTATGTGTGAATCTTCGGGTTTTTGCTCTAGTCCAGCTAGAACCTTGTCAATATTCAAATAACCTAGCTTGAGTGCGACGTTAATTTCATCTAAAAGAACGAGCTT
>CAYTUO010000544.1:0-2597 GCA_964441015.1 uncultured Pleurocapsa sp. | reverse complement strand
GATCGAGGTTTCTCCTTCTAAGTGTCATGGTTTTCCTCTTGCCAACCCACCCTGCTAAAAAGCAGGGTTTTTTTTATTGCTTGCATTACTTTTCGGCTAATACACATTTTGGGTTTAATGAGTCAAAATTGAAGTATCTTTTAACAATCTCTTCCCATCTGTTGCTCTTTAAATGCTCAGTATTTCAACCGAACAGACTTTGCCTCAAGTTCCCAGATTAATAACCTCTCTACCAGGCCCTCGCGCCCAGGAATTGATTGAACGCGATCGCGCCGTGTCTTCTCCTTCCTATACTCGCGGTTATCCCTTGGCGGTGTCGAGAGGAGAAGGCTGCATGATTGAGGATGTCGATGGAAATGTTTTTTTAGACATGACGGCGGGAATAGCAGTAACAGCAACAGGTCATGCACATCCCCAAGTCGTGCAAGCTATCCAACAACAAGCTACCCAACTGTTGCATATGTCGGGAACGGATTTCTACTATGCCCCGATGGTAGAACTGGCGGAGATGCTAGCAGAACGCGCACCCTTTCCTCAAGCTGCCCGCGTTTTCTTTACCAATTCTGGCACTGAATCGACAGAAGGAGCGATGAAATTAGCTCGCTATTATACAGGTCGCGATCGCTTGATTGCCTTTCTGGGAGGCTTTCACGGACGCACCTACGGAGCCATGTCTGTGACTGGTTCTAAAGCCGTTCAGCGCAAAGGTTTTGGTTCTCTACTTCCTGGCGTGACCCATATTCCCTACGGCACCCATGCCAGTCTGGACTCTTTGGAAAAAACTTTGTTTACTTCAATAGTACCCCCAGAAGAAGTGGCCGCCATTATCGTCGAACCCATTCAAGGAGAAGGCGGTTATGTCGTGCCAGAGGATGGGTTTTTAGAACGCCTGCGCCAAATCTGCGATCGCCACGGAATTTTAATGATAGTCGATGAAGTGCAGTCGGGAATGGGACGCACGGGCAAATTATTCGCGATCGAACATTGGGGAGTGATGCCCGATATAATTACTCTGGCAAAAGGCATCGCTAGTGGTTTACCTCTCGGTGCTATCTTAGCGCGATCGCAGTTAATGACCTGGCCCCCTGGTTCCCATGCCACCACGTTTGGCGGAAATCCAGTTGCTTGTGCGGCGGGAAAGGTAACGCTACAGCTATTAGAAGAGGGGTTAATGGAAAATGCTCGCCAGAGGGGAGAAGAATTCCTCAAGGGGTTGAGGCAACTGGCAGAAAAATTTAATTGTATTTCCTTACCTCGCGGCAAAGGGTTGATGGTTGCCATTGACTTGCTCGATGCGAATGGCAACTTAGATCCGAATCGGCGAAATAGGCTCGTAGACGCAGCATTTAATCGAGGTCTATTGCTTCTCGGTTGCGGGAAGGCAGCAATTCGTTTTTGTCCGCCTCTGATCGTTACTAGTGAACAGATTCAAGTCGCTTTAGATATTCTTGCTCAATTATTCAAAGAAATGCCATGAAACAAGCACAAATCGCTCGCCAACTCTGGGAACGCCTCTGGGAAGACTATAGCCGTCGCGTCGAATATGCTCGCGTTTATCAACAGATGATTGAGCAAGCAGGAGGTGCGATCGCTAACGATCACATTGCTTTTCGTTCCCTCCGTTTAACACTTGATCGCCCCACGGGAAAAATTAACTTAGGCATTCCCTATCTAGCCGACATTGTAGAAGCTTTAGGTTACGAGGTTGCCGGAGAATACCAATTTCCCGACCAATATCTCTATGCTCGTCACTACCGCCATCGAGAACAAGAACAGTTTGACTTACCCAAACTTTTTATCAGCGAATTGTTAGTAGAATCTCTAAGCGATCGCATCATTCAACAAATCGAGGAAACAGTTAGCTCTGGTAACTTTTTTACTGTAGCATCCTTAAAACCCAAACTGGAAAGCGCATCTACTGAGACAGACATAGAACAGATGGTCACGCTTCTCCAAACAGCCTTTACTCGTCCCTGGCAACCTCCCAAGCGATCAATAGTTGAGGCAGTCAACCAAGTGTCTCAGTACGGTGCCTGGGTTTTATTACATGGCTACGGAGTCAATCACTTTACAGGCTATATTAACCGTCACAATACCCCTGAGTATCCCGATATTGAAAGTACCGCACGCGGTTTAGTAGAACGAGGTATCCCGATGAAAGACGCGATCGAAGGGAGTCGGGGAAGTGGTTTGCGTCAAACAGCCACTCAAGCAATAACCGAGATGGTTGAAGTATGGGATGATGCTAAAGACGAACTGACTCAGATTCCCTGGACTTATGCTTATTATGAGATAGCCGAGCGAAATGCGATCGAAGTTGCTCCTGGTAAAGCTATTCTGTTTGAAGGGTTTCTGAATGCACAGGCAAAAAATTTGTTTGAGATGACGCGGAAAAATTGATTGAGTAGCGATCGCCTTGACAATAGACTTCTTGCAAAAGTAGGTTTGTAGTAGGGACTTTAGTCCCAAAAACACTGGAATTCGAGGACTTTAGTGCTCACTACGAACACAAATAATAGACTTAGGCAAGAGATCTAATGCTTTGAACGCACCCCATCTAAAGCAAAGCTTCTAGATGGGGATTCTTATGCTAGGCA
>CAYTUO010000543.1:0-2608 GCA_964441015.1 uncultured Pleurocapsa sp. | reverse complement strand
AAAGAGACTTGATTTTAGGAATTCTTTGGTCAGACATGGGAAAATTCTGTTTGTTGATGCTCAGTTCACACTTTAGCGGCTTTGAGAAACAAAGGTTTCTTTTCGCTAAAGATTTTTAAGAATAAATTTTCGAGCCAACGGTAGCTTGTTTAACAGCTTGTATTTTTTAATGTATCTTACTTATCGAGATTGATAGGAGCGATCGCGGGTGGGGAAATCTTTACTTAACAAGTACGGTTATGATCAACCGCCGCCTACAATGGTCACAATCTCTAGGCGATCGCCTGCTTGCAGTTGCGTCTCTTCCCAATACTGTCGGGGCAAAATTTCGCCATTATATTCGACAGCGACTAAACGCGGATTTAACCCTAGCTGTTCTAGCATCTGAGGCAATCGCGTCTGAGAAGGGCAGGTATATGGTTTACCGTTGACTTGTAGCGTAATAGACATTAGTGATTGGTGACTCATCAGATTTTGGATTTTAGATTTTGGATGAAAGGATTAATTCTTCCCTGTCCCCCTTGTCTCCCTTGTCCACCTTGTCCACCTTGTCCCCTTTCCCCCTCTGCTCCTCTGCTCCCTTGTCTCCTTCTTTCTTATCTTCGTCTCAGTTGGGAGAGAAACTCTTGGGTTACTGGGGTGGGGTTTTCTGCTTGCATGATAGCGCGGACGACGGCTACTCGCTCTGCTCCTGCATCTAGAACATCGCTAACATTAGAAAGATCGATGCCTCCGATCGCAAACCAGGGAATGGGTGAATGTTGGACGGCATAACGAACGTATTCTAATCCGGCCGCGGGTTTCCCTGCTTTGGTTGGCGTTTCGTAAACGGGCCCTACACCGATGTAATCTGCTCCTTGTGCGATCGCTCGTTCCATTTCTTGGGGATTTGTCGTCGATCGCCCAATAATGCGTTGAGTCCCCAGAATTTGCCGCGCTACGGAGATAGGGAGATCTTGCTGTCCTAAATGGACTCCATCAGCATCAACTGCTACTGCTAAATCGACGCGATCGTTCATCAGAAACAATGCCCCATAATCGCGACACAGTTGGCGCAATTTTTGAGCATTCGCTAATCTAAGAATATCGTCGGTATTTTTATCCCGATACTGAACCAGCCTTAACCCGCCTTTGAGAGCAGCTTCTACAACAGAAAATAGTTGTTCAGATGGGGAAGTAACCAGATAGAGTTGAGCTTCTTTAAGCTGTTGGCGACGACGATAGGCTAAAAGGTTGCTCTCAATAATGTAGACCTGATAGCGCATCTGTTTAAATGCTGTTCCCA
The DNA here is from genome assembly GCA_964441015.1 of uncultured Pleurocapsa sp. GTDB lineage: Bacteria > Cyanobacteriota > Cyanobacteriia > Cyanobacteriales > Microcystaceae > Hydrococcus. The sequence goes on along the minus strand of CAYTUO010000543.1, from coordinate 1,323 downwards.
TTTCGGGTTTATACAGTTTACCGTACTCTTCTAGAACTCGCAGTGCCTCTTCAACGCGACAGATATTTGCTTGGAGAACTTGTTCGATACTACTGCGCGTTTCTTCTTGGGGATGGGATAGTTCCGTTCCGACATCTTCTAAGGTGTCTCTTGCCAAACGCAACTCCGAACTATGCCAACTAGCGATTTCTTGTCGCATTTGCTTGCATTGTTCTACCAATTGACTATCATTTAGCCCAAAGCGACACCATTCTTCAATAATTCTTAATCCCTCTCTGGCGCGATCTAAATTTGCATCTAATATGCGTTCGATAGCAAACTGTTGTCCTTTTCGCCGAGCATCCATGATTTTAAAACTCAAATTCGTTCAACCGTTCCTGAAGCATTTTGGGAAATAGCTCATAATATTGCTGATTGAGGGGGGAAGGATGGGGCAAAGGCAAAAGAGTTACTGGACGCTGGTATTGCATTCCTTGTTCATCAGACGCGGTAAGAGTAACTTGAAGTTTAGCCGTAAAGCGATCGCTCCTTTGAAAAAACTTATTCGCCTCTCCTTTGGCACCGTAGGCAGAGAACCATTTAAACGCTTCAGTTCCTAGTGTAATAATTTGATTGCCTTGCCAGTGAATGACCAGTAAGCGTTCTAGAAAAGGACGAAATCTTTCTTTAACTTCTGTCGCATAGGCTTTATTGCCTGGGGGTTTGTAGGGAACTGTGTTGGTGAGGAGGACGCGATCGCACACCGTGTCTAAATCTTTTTTTCCCTTGGGTTTTTGATGGTGCATCGCCCAGTAGAACCCTTCGCGCACTAGAGTACCCGCCGCCCCGATCAAAGGTTGCCCCGCAACAACTTCATCTTTCCCCAAATCCCGACCAAAAAAGCAAATCTGACTTTTTAGATTGCCAGCGTAGAGAACGGGTTGGGTGGGTTCTTTCCCCGCAGCTTTATAAACAGGTGTATCAATCGGAAAAGCTTCTCTTTCTGCTTCTTGTTGAACTTGTCTTACTAAAGTTTCAATATCTGACATTGAATTAGCGATAACTACTGAGCTTTTTCAAAGGGCATCACTGTAAAGCATCTTCCAACATACCACTACTCTTGTCCTTCAGGAAAAATCTATTTTGCGTTGGGAAGGAATCGTATTATAAGCCTAGCTTATCATCTACATTAGTAAACTTTTGCTTAAGATACTTTACAAAACTTAGTTTTTTACTTAACATTGTAATTGTCAATCATTTTGAACCTTGACAAATCAATAGCAATCATCAACACATGACTACAACTCTACAGCAGCGCGAAAGCGCGTCCTTATGGGAGCAGTT
>CAYTUO010000542.1:0-2615 GCA_964441015.1 uncultured Pleurocapsa sp. | reverse complement strand
AGCGCTTGCTTTAGGCGTACCGACAGTTGGGGAATGACTTCAAATAAGACTTCTTCAAAGTAGTGCAGGGCATAGTCTACTTCGTCTAAGACGGTGGGTTTAAACTGGTGTAGCTCGTCAGTGCGCCACCAAAGGCGAATTTCTTCTATCAGTTGCGCTTTAGCTTCTTCCGCTTCCCAAGAAGAATTTAATCCCATCCCTCGAAAGGCTTCTTCAGCGCGATCGAGTTGCTCCAAAATCCGTGCAATTCGCCGTTGTTTTTCGCGGATGGTGTGCCGCACAATTTCGGTAGGGTGGGCGGTAAAGACGAGACGGATATCTAATTGATGCAAAAGTCGCTGAATTTGCTGGGGCGGTACGTTCAGTTCTTTTAGATGGGGAAAAAGCCAATGAAAAGTCCCTGCTTTTGGCCTGCTAGCATTCCCATGTGAGAAGCTTTTTTCTAAAAGATTGACTCCTGGCGCAGTCGTTGACATCAGGTTGTCTTGCGGGTTGACATTTTGGCTGTTTAAATTGGATTCCCGGTAGATGGCGCGTCGTGCTAGCTGTTGATCCCGTTGTTCGTAGTGCTGTTCGACAATATTAATCAATTGAAAATAAAGCGCAAAGGCACGAGATGCTAGGATGGCTTCGTTGAGTTCAAGCTTTTCAATCATCTGAGCGATCGCAGAAGCTGGAATTTCTGTCGCTTGTCCTTCAGGTGAACAAATCGAGCGAAGTTTTTTGAGTAAATCTATCGCTTCCTGTCCGTATTCAGAGCGCAAAACTGATTCCCACAAATCTTCGACTAATTTGAGACGGTGGCGCAAGAGGAGTTCTGACGTAGAGAAGATGCTAACCTCTGGTGTAGATGATTGAAGAAGCGAACTCATAGAAACCTCAAAGACGTTGGGAAACTCAGTGTTTTAACGCTGGAAGCTAAAAATATAGCAGTGTCGAGAATAAATGTTAATTATCTAGCAAAATGCTACGCTAACCCAATATTAGCGCTCAAGAAAATTTGAGAACTGAATAATTTTAGCGATTAATCTTGTTTGAGTAAGTTATCGCTAACACTGAATTAAAACACTAATCGTGCCCGATCTGAGTAGATTCTTGCTCTTGTTGCTCTGGAAAGTTTAGAATTGGCAAGCGATCGCCCCGAAAGATTTCTTCGCTAGCTTGACCTAACTCAATTAAGGCTTGGGTCAGAGATTGAAAAGCCAGCATCCCAACGAGAAAGGGGCTAGTAGCCAAACTAAGCCATAGGTTAGAGGAAACGGGTGAGTGACGAGGTGTTTTCAAGGCAACTCTCTTCTGGCGTAACTAATCGTTATAGGGGATTTTCTTCAATAGTACTGGAATTGTTTTCCTTGGATGGCCCAGACGGTCTATTTTTTATTTTTCGGATAGGTAAATTGGCAATTAGAGCCGTAATTCGTTGGTCGCTTTCTAAGGAAAATTCCATGCCTTCTGAGTCGATTTCTACATAGCGGTTGACCACTTCTAAAATTTCTTGGCGCATGGACTCGATCGCTTCTTCACTTAACCCGGCGCGATCGTGAGCAAGTACGAATTGCAGGCGGCGTTTGGCATCTTCGCCACTTTTAACTGGTCTCCGTAAAAAAAAGAGTTTTTCCAGCAGTTCGATAATCATACAAGCTCTCAAAAATTTTCAAGTCTGAATAGTTTTAAGCGTCAGTGACTAAGTGCCAAACAAACGGCGACGGAGACGGCTAAGAATGTTGTCATGCGCTGCCATGAGATCGAGAAAGGGAATGTCTTCCCCTTGTAAGCGTCTGGCAATGTTTCCGAATGCCATAGCCGGGAGAGACGGCTTTTCTTCTAATACTAATGGCTCGCCTTTATTGGTAGAAATAATAATACGTTCGTCGTCGGGAACGATCCCCAGCAACGGCACGACTAACAGATCCAAAATATCCTCAACGCTAATCATCTGGTTTAGCTGGATCATTTCTGGCCTGACGCGATTGACGATCAAGTAAATGCTTTTGACAGATTCAGTTTCCAATAAACCAACCACTCGATCTGCATCTCTAACCGCCGCCATTTCGGGAGTTGTGACGATAATCGCTTCTCGTGCTGGCGCGATCGCGTTGCGGAATCCCATTTCGATCCCGGCTGGACTGTCAATAAAAATATACTCGTAGCTCTTGGTCAGTTGCTCTACCAATTCTTTCATTTGGTCGGGACTGACAGCTTCTTTCGTCCGATTTTGTGCGGCCGGGAGCAGCACTAGATTGGGTTGGCGCTTATCTTTGACGAGAGCTTTTTCAACCGAGCATTCCCCCGCCAAGACATCCAACGCCGTATAGACGACTCGTTGCTCTAACCCTAGCAGCAGATCTAAATTTCTCAGCCCAAAATCGGCATCCACTAGGGCGACTTTTTTCCCTAATTGGGCAAGTGCCGCTCCTAAGTTAGCGGTAACAGTAGTTTTTCCTACCCCTCCTTTTCCAGAGGTAATGACAATAATATGACTCATAATTTAGTCCTTATGAAAATTGGTGAGAAGGTGATTGGTGATTGGTGATTGGTGATTGGGAATTCCTCTACTGTTCACTGATAACTGATAACTGATAACTGATAACTGATAACTGATAACTGATAACTGA
>CAYTUO010000541.1:0-2621 GCA_964441015.1 uncultured Pleurocapsa sp. | reverse complement strand
TGCTGTAGGTGGGTTTCCCGACTATTTGTTCTGGGGGTAGATATTTTGTTGCTACTACCTCAGTTGAGCGATCGCCTTGGCTTTCATTGGAGAGTTGATTGACGATTTCTTTGATTAAACCAAAGTCAGTCAGAACAATTTTATTATCCTGTTGTCGCCGAATCAAATTGGATGGTTTCAGGTTGCCATGAATAATTTTCTGCTGGTGAACGAAGGCTAATGTTTCGAGGACATCTTGCAGCAGATTCATGACCTTTTCTTCGCTCAAAGGCTGCTTTTTTTGAATTTCTTGAGAGAGATCCTCCCCGTCAACAAATTCATAAACGAGGTAATAGTAGTTCTTTTCTTGAAAATGATCCCATAAATGGGGAATTTGGGGATGGTTTCCCAATCTTTCTAAGATAGCTAACTGTTCCAGAAAACGACGTTCTATATCTTCTAATATCGATTGATTAGTCGTTTGGGGTTGGAGTTGTTTGACCACACAAGGCGATTGGTAATGTCGCCACAGGTTTTCTGCTACATAAGTCTGACTTCCAGCTTCTCCACCTAAATAACGGAGAATTTTGTAACGGTTGCCCAGGATTTGTCCGATCTTGAACAGAGGTTGTAAATCCTCTAGCACTTCTGCCACTGAATGATAACGCTCTGCCAACTTTGGATGGCTCATTTGGATTAAGATAGCAGCTAGCTGAGGACTAATTGAGGCAAACCCTCGCCAGTCTTTTGGTTTCCCCGTGTGCGTATCTTCTAAATCTAGCGGAGAGCGCCCAGTTAAGGCATAGATAGCCGTCCAACCCAAGGCATAGATATCGCTACTATAGACTGGCTTGCCATTCTGCTGTTCGGGAGGCATATAGCCAGGGGTACCAATTGCCTTAGTGATCAGTGTCTGAGTCTGGGCGTTATAGGATAGGGTCGTGATTTCTTTGACTGCACCAAAGTCAATCAGCACCATCTTGCCATCAGAGGAGCGCCGCATGAGATTGGAAGGCTTGATATCGCGATGGATGACACCCTGTTGATGGACAAAGGCTAAAACTTCTAAAACATCGTGGAGAAAGTGAATGACTTGCGCTTCATCTAAAAGCTGACGGTTAACGTCTCGCCTGAATTCTTCGCCATCAATGTATTCCTGGACGAGATAGAATTCTCCGTCTTCTTCTAAATGAGCCAGCAGTTGCGGGATGCGATCGTGGCTGCCCAGACGCTTGAGGACGTTGGCTTCAATAATAAAACGCTCTTTAGCATTTTGCCACAGGGCGGGGCTGTTAAATCTGAGTTGGAGTTGTTTGACAACGCATAGAGGATGGCTGGGAATTTCTGTGTCCTTGGCGAGATAGGTCTTGCTAAATCCCCCACTTCCCAACTCCTGTAAAATTTTATACCGACCCCCTATGAATTGTCCTAACTCTGGCATGGTGTTTGTGAGATTGGGTACTCTGTATCCAACGCAAGCTTCTCGAATAAGTTGTCAGAGAAATTCCTACTCAATACTAACCTAAGATTGAGATGCCAGAGTAGCTAGAATAATCAGGACTTAGGCAAATTAATGATTAGCGATCGCGACGGCAACGTTCTCGTTCGTCACCGAGCAAAACACTGGCACATCCTGCCGATGGTTCGTCTCTTAGTTGATTCTCCAGCTTGAAGGTAAAAAGGTCGTAAATATTTTCTACAACATCCTCAGAATCTTCAATTGCTCCGGTAATATCGCGATCGGCAGCGACTTCGAGTACACCACTATTTTCCGTGCTAGTCTTAATCGGTGTTAGCGCTCTAGTAATCAACGCTGGCGAAGGGGCTTGCCAAACAAAGGGTAAGTTGGTTCCTAACTCATCCCACAACCCTAAAAAGTTCTTTAAATTCTGGGCGCTGCTAAAGCGAGTATGCAGGATGGGCGGTTGGTAATTTGCTGCTTCTGATACAGTTTTAGCCACATCTTCTGACTCTAACGCTAGCTGGCTCTGCACGACGCTGACAGAACAATATTGGCTCACTAACTGTCCTTTGTCTGCCGAACCCCGCCCGTGAACGCCGATGACAAAACCGTTGCTGTCAAATACGGGCCCGCCACTCATCCCCGGACGAGTTTGATCGAGGTAAAAAATACTGTAACCATTCTCTCCTTGAGTGGGTTGAATCATTCTGGTAATTGGCCCCCAAGCTAAACGCCTTTGCCGACGCGCTACTTTTCCTCGACATTTACCCGTTGACGGATCTCGCTCTTTTTCAGGATCGGGCCAGCCAGATACATAGATGCGATCGCTGCCTTTTATCGCATCGGGATTGCCCAGAGAAGCAACGGGATAGTTTAACTCGCTGACAAAACTCACAACTGCTAAATCTGTCCCTGCTATCCTTCCTGGAACATTGAGCGAATAACAGCCAAATCTCGTTAGGGGTTTGAGAGATGTTTCGTCTGTTAAGGGACAGCCTCTTTGGTCATTAGCTTGTTTGATTTCATGAACTTGGCCATCCCAGGTGCGAATGCCATAGGAAAGGTTTTGTTCTAAATCTCTTTGTTTAAAGTTATGGGTAACGGTTAAAACGTAGTAAGTTTTTCCTTCTGCGGCAATAATCACCCCCGAACCAGGGTTCCAGACTCCATCAGGATTATT
>CAYTUO010000540.1:0-2624 GCA_964441015.1 uncultured Pleurocapsa sp. | reverse complement strand
ACACCTAGATAATTATCTGACAATCCCACAAAAAATTAATCAGACTACTGTCGATGCTATAGACCTTGGACTGCTCGATCCAAAAGACTTTGAAAAGATCGGGCATTTTTTCTGGAAACAGGTGCGGCTCTATGACGTGAGCTACATCAATTATGGATTGACCACAGGCGAATATGCAGGGGCCGGCTACTTTGACCAAGATCCCAACAAGATAACGGTGAGCGAAACGTCCGCTAGGACTCAAGGGAGGAACTACATCTACGCAACCGACAGTCAAGGCAACCGCACTAAGTTAAAGTGGGTCTACGCTAACTACGATCATCGACAGGAAGACTGGTATATCCGCGTTGCTCAAATAGGTAAGCCTTGCTGGAGCCTAGTTTACCTTTGGGATGAGGTTCCAGACTATATCAGCATTAATGCAGCTTATCCTATCTACGACAAAAATCGTCAGTTCATCGGCGCAATCGGTGTCGATCTGATTTTACTGAAGTTGAGCGAGTTTCTCCGCGAGATAGATCTTAGCCCATCGGCAAGAATCTTTATCGTAGAGCGTGACGGTCTGATAATAGCCAGTTCGGGGGACGATCGCCCATTTAAGCTTGTTGCAGGTCGAGCTAAACGCCTCAGTGCCACAGACAGCAGCGATCCTCTCATTCAATCGACCGCCAAGTATTTACAGCAAAAGTTTGGCAATCTGAAAGCCTTCAAGACTTCTCAAACCTTGCTATTTGAAGCAGAGGGCGATCGCAACTTCGTGCGAGTGCTTCCCTGGCGCGACGGCTACGGACTGGAATGGTTAGTGGTGACCGTTGTCCCAGAATCCCACTTCATGACTCAAATTAACGCTAATAACCGTACTACGATCGCTCTGTGTCTCGTTGCCTTGGGCGTTTCTACAGGGCTTGGCATTTTGACGGCTCGATGGATCACAAAGCCGATTCTACGCATCAACAGTGCTGCCAAAGCGATCGCGGCAGGAGAGCTAGACCAATCCATTGCGCTCGAGCGAACTGACGAATTAGGGACCCTAGCTCAGTCGTTTAACAGCATGGCAACCCAACTCCAAGCTTCTTTTACTGCCCTAGAAGGAACTAATCAAGAACTCGAACAAAAAGTTCAAGAGAGAACTGTCTCCCTGGCTGCCGCAGAAGCTGAATTGCGCGGAATTTTTGAGGCGATGACCGAGTTAATCTTTGTCGTTGATCGCCAAGGACGATATCTTAAAGTGATGGCGACTCAACCAGGATTGCTCTACGCACCTAGCAATCTGCTATTGGGCCGAACGATTTCCGAAGTCATCCCGTCTGACACGGCGGCAAGATTTCTAGGCTACATTGAGACTGTATTAGAGAAACAACAGCCGCTCAAAGTAGAGTACAGCTTAAATATCGACGATCGCGAGTTTTGGTTTGCTGCCAATGCTTCTCCCATTTCTGCCGATGCTGTTGTCTGGGTTGCCCGTGACATTAGCGATCGCAAGCAAGCGGAAAAAGACCTCCAAGAAAAAAATGAGGAATTGGCAAGGGCGATCGAACAACTACAAGCAACGCAAGTAGAATTGATCCAATCCGAAAAAATGGCGGCTCTGGGTCAATTAATCGCCAGTATCGCCCACGAACTTAATACGCCTTTGGGAGTGATCGGTGCCTCCATTAGCAATATTTCTCGTTTCCTGGAGCAGTCATTTCAACAATTACCCCAACTGTTTCGGCAACTCTCGCCAGAACAACTCGACGATTTTTTTACCCTGCTAGAGATTGCACGACAAGCCGAAGAACCCCTGTCTTTCAGACAAGAGCGACAACTCAAGCGCACTCTCCAACAAACCCTGCAAGAACAAGGTATCGAGCGGGCAGAGACGCTGGCCCAGACGCTAAGCCAAATGGGGATCGATTTGCCAAGGGAGAAAGAAACTGAGCTTGCTCCTCTGATGCGCCTCCTACAAGCACCCAATAACACTTTTATTCTAGAAACTGCCTATAATCTATCCGCGCTGCAAAACAATAGCCAGAACACGAAGCTAGCCGTAGAAAGAGCCAGCAAAATTGTCTTAGCCCTCAAAAATTACGTGCGTCAAGATTTGACGGGGAGGATGGTGAAAGCCTCGGTCACTGAAGGAATAGACACGGTCTTGACAATCTATCGCGATCGCTTAAAACGAGGAATTGAAGTCACGAAAAATTATCAGAATGTTCCATCGATTCCCTGCTATCCCGAAGAACTCACTCAAGTTTGGTCAAATCTGATTAGCAATGCGATCGGGGCAATGAACGAGCAGGGATATTTAGAAATCGCAGTTTTTGAACGAGGCGATCGCGTCGTTGTCGAGATAACCGATTCCGGTTGCGGCATTCCAGGTGAAATCCAAGATAAAATTTTCACGCCCTTCTTTACCACCAAACCCGTAGGCGAAGGCAGTGGATTGGGACTCGATATCGTCCGTAAAATTGTCGAAAAACATCAGGGCAAAATTGAATTTACCAGCCAACCTGGAAATACTAAGTTTAGCGTATCGTTACCCATTGGGTGAGAAGATAAAATTAGCTTCCCGCGAAACTTATGCGTTGTAAACCTTAAAAACGTGAGCGAGAGTTAGCCAGTCCGTTTTAACGGCTGGTAGT
>CAYTUO010000539.1:0-2640 GCA_964441015.1 uncultured Pleurocapsa sp. | reverse complement strand
GGAACGGGACGTTGAGGGGTAATGGTGGCATAACGGGCATAAAAGACATTGCCAATTTCTGGCAAGGATTGGCGCATCGCTTGGTGCAAACCGCCCAGTAATTCGATATGTTCGACGTGCAGGAGTTTGTTTTGTTCTTGAGATAGGGTAACAATTTCTTGGGCTTCGCGGTAGGAGAGGGCCAGGGGATATTCGATAATGACGTGCTTTCCTGCCAGGAGTGCCGCCCGTGCGATCGCGCCGTGGTCTCGGTTGATGGTAGCGATAACGACAACATCGATGTCGGGGTGACTCACTAGCTGCTGCCAAGAATTTAAGGGCGCTACGGAATAGGTTTGACAAAAGGCTTCCGTGTTTTCAGGCGTATTTCCTGTCACGGCAATGACTTGAGCGCGATCATCTTTTTGGAAGGCTTCTGTGCGTCGTTTAGCTGCATATCCAGTCCCAACAATTCCTATTTTGAGGGGACGTGGAACGGATGAAAGATCGGAATTCGTCATTGGGTTCATCTTTAAGCGATCGGATGCGACAAATAGAACTGAAGAGAAAATTTGTTTGCTAAGTACAAATCATCATTGGAAGCTATAATTATAATTAATACTAATTAAAGAAGAGGTTAAGGTCTTAACTGCCAGCCTATTAAGTCATCCCATCTCTCAATATTACGAGACTATAAGGATTATGTATATTCTCAAATTATTGAGGCATTTAGTTTAATTTATATATAAAAAAAACTTATTTTACAATTGATTAAGAATTTCATTGCTAATGCTCTTCAAACAGTGGAGCTTTTTCTCTTAGTATCAGAGATAAGGCTTGCTAGAGCAAATCAATCTAATGCTTTAGTCGGTCAAAACTGCCGTTTTACTTGAGAGATAGGAGCAACACATGGCAACTTACAAAGTCACCTTAAAGACTCCCGATGGCGAACATAGCATCGATGTTCCTGATGATGAGTACATTCTAGACGTTGCTGAAGAGCAAGGTCTCGATCTGCCCTACTCGTGCCGTGCTGGTGCTTGCTCCACCTGTGCTGGCAAAATAGAATCGGGTTCTGTAGATCAGTCCGATCAATCTTTCTTGGATGACGATCAAATTGAAGCTGGATACGTTCTTACCTGCGTTGCTTATCCTACTTCTGATTGCACCATCGTCACTCACCAAGAAGAAGCTTTGTACTAATCTACTTTTGTTAAGTTGGAGGGGTAAACCTCCAACAATGGCTAGTCAGGCAGGAGCGTGGCAAGTGGCGTTCCTGCTTTATTAATTATTGTAGTTGTTTTAAACTTTGTTGAGGGTAGGCAACGTTTCTCAGGATGGTCATCGGATTATATTGCTTGAGAAGATTGAGTTGTCGTTCGTTGCGGACGAGCATGGCACCGGCAAACCCCAAAGAATTCACGGCAATTGACTCGAAACTTTCTTGCGATCGCGGTATGACCAGCATCCACTCTCGCGTCGCTAGAAGATTGTATGCACCGGACTGTCTGTCCCCCTCAACAGGCAATCCAACTGCCTCAAGGAGTCCCCTATAGCATTCTCTAGTCGCTTTGGCCGCCTTGGTAGGGGAATTGGCCCAAGCGGGATCTAATTTCGCAAACCCATGAAGAAAGGGGAGTTTGGGCAGTTTTCCCAGGGAATCTTGAAATTGAGCGGATGAAAGCGCAGGTGCTATAGGAATTGATGCTTCGCCAGGTACGAGGGGAAAGGGAACCACTTGTAAGTGTTTGTGTCGCTGACTCGCTCCGGCCGTCTTGCCACCATTATAGAAAGCTAACCCATCAATTTCTGCCAAAGTTGTCCACAATGCCTCAAAATCTTGTAAGGTTAACCAAGATTCCTGGTCTTCAAAATCACGAGTAATAATCAGTAGGTGATGAGGGACGACATTGTATTTATTTAAAATACAAAGATGGGTGTCAGAAAGATCGGCGACAAATAAATCTTTTTCATAAGGAAGGAAGGGATTAAATTCTTTTCCAGAAGTTACAGAGCTTTGTTCTTGTTGCTTTTTGGCTTCGTCTTTACGGGTCAAATTTGAGAGAATCCGAACCAGAAAGCTGATGCCATCTTGCTCTATAAATTGATAATCTGTCGTGATCGACTGAAGAGAACCGCACTCAAGAGCGTATTGGGTTTGTTCGATAACCCTTGTCCATAATGTACCGGGTTTGAGAGTGATCGCTTCTCGTTCTTTTTGCTCTTGTTCAATCATTTTGACTAAACATATTACTGACTGATTTCAATCGTCATTTTATCATTGTCGATCTTCAGTCCTTGAATATTAAGTTGAGCGACTTCTACTTCTAGATATTGCTGTAGCTTTTCTGGCGCAATTCCAAATTTTGAAGCAAATTCGTCAATGGTAAAGCTCAATTTTCCTATTTTTAATGTGCTATTTTTGTCTAAGATTAACCGTCCATTTTCAACTTTTGGTTGACTCACTACACCTACATAAATATCTAAATTTTTCAGTTGAGGAAAATTCTGAAGAGTTAGATCCAAGATTGCTTTTTGAGTTTCGTCTAAGCTTTCTTGTGGAATTTGAGAAGGATTAAAAACGCCGCCAATTTCTAAAGTATTATTTTCCAAATTGGCTTGAATCGATTTTGCCGATCGCAACAGGTGGCTATACTGACT
>CAYTUO010000538.1:0-2641 GCA_964441015.1 uncultured Pleurocapsa sp. | reverse complement strand
TTGACGGCTAATTTTGATTATTATCTCATCTTTTCCCTCGTTTATCTTAAGTATTGATGCTTAATTAATTCTTCACCAAGAACGGCACTCTTTATCCTTCGTAAATACTACAACTCGAAGTGCGGAATGTGGGATCAATGATAGGGCTAAACTAGGGAATGGTAAAGCGATTAGTTAGGACGGTTAGGGCTACTCCAGTGGTAATCGATAAATCTTTACGAAAAAAGGTGAGTGATCGCATCTTCATTACTTAAATTTTTCGGGTTGCTATTATTATGTTTGTACACCGGAAAAATTGCAAAATTAATCTAGAAAAGTTAATAATTTTACAGATAAAATTTCTTGACTTTTGATGCTTTAGGTTAAACTTTTGAAGAATGCAAGCAGCTTAATTTACTTTTGAAATCTTCGAGCAGAGAAGATAAATTGCACAATAGTTTTTCTAAGTTTAGCTCTATGATTCAATAGTAAATGGGTTTTCTTTGTCTTTTGAATCCAAGTGCGATCGCTTTGGCAAGAGCGTTGTTTGAGTAAACTACCCGCTACAATTGATAAGCATGAGTCCTTGTAACTCAAACGCTTAAGCCATGACGCTCTCATCCCCAGTAGAATTCCAAGACGCATTTGATGTCATCGTAGTCGGTGCCGGACACTCAGGTTGCGAAGCGGCCCTTGCTAGCGCCCGTTTAGGCTGTCGAACTCTGATGCTAACCCTCAACCTAGACAAAATTGCTTGGCAACCCTGCAATCCAGCCGTTGGCGGCCCAGCAAAATCCCAGCTAACCCATGAAGTAGACGCGCTAGGTGGGGAAATTGGCAAAATGGCTGATCGCACTTACCTGCAAAAGCGCATCCTCAACGCCTCGCGAGGCCCTGCTGTATGGGCATTACGCGCCCAAACTGACAAGCGGGAGTATGCGGCAGTGATGAAAAATATTGTCGAAAACCAAGAGAATCTGGTCATCCGCGAAGGTATGGCGACTGACTTGGTATTGGGGAAAAATGATGAAGTCATTGGCGTTAAAACTTACTTTGGAACCTGCTTCCAAGCGAAAGCCGTCATTCTCACTACAGGAACCTTTTTGGGCGGCCTCATTTGGATTGGGGGTAAGTCAATGCCAGCAGGACGGGCAGGGGAATTTGCCGCCGTTGGGTTAACTGATACTTTAAATCGTCTGGGTTTTGAAACGGGAAGGCTGAAAACGGGAACTCCTGCGCGGGTAGACAAGCGATCGGTAGACTACAGCAAGCTAGAATCTCAACCCCCCGATGAGGAAATACGCTGGTTCAGCTTTGACCCGGAAGTTTGGGTAAACAGAGAACAAATGAACTGCTACCTCACCCGCACTACTGCCCAAACTCACCAACTGATTCGGGATAACTTACATTTATCTCCGATTTATGGCGGTTTTATAGACTCTAAAGGGCCTCGCTACTGCCCTTCCATTGAAGATAAAATCGTTCGCTTTGCTGACAAAGAAAGCCACCAAATCTTTATCGAACCAGAAGGACGAGATATTCCCGAACTCTACATTCAGGGATTCTCTACCGGATTGCCTGAGAATTTGCAACTTGCCATGCTGCATACGCTGCCAGGATTGGAAAACTGTGTTATGCTGCGTCCCGCCTATGCAGTGGAGTACGATTATCTCCCGGCGATTCAGTGTTTTCCGACTCTGATGACCAAAAAGATAGAAGGACTTTTCTGCGCGGGACAAGTCAACGGAACGACGGGATACGAAGAGGCCGCAGCACAGGGAATTGTAGCCGGAATCAATGCAGCAAGATGGGTTCGGGGTCAAGAAATGATAGTTTTTCCTCGCGAAGAAAGCTACATCGGCACCTTGGTAGACGATCTCTGTACCAAAGATCTGCGGGAACCTTACCGAATGCTGACTTCTCGGTCTGAGTATCGGTTGATCTTGCGTTCTGATAATGCCGATCAGCGCCTCACGCCATTGGGCCGAGAAATTGGTTTAATTGACGATCGCCGTTGGCAACTCTTCCAAGGCAAGCAGGCGAATATTATTGCTGAAAAGGAGCGATTGCACGAAACTCGCATCAAAGAAAAAGATGAAGTTGGTATTGCGATCGCGACTGCTACTGGGCAAAAAATTAAAGGCTCGATTGCGCTTGCCGATCTCTTGCGCCGTCCCGGTTTCCATTACGTCGATTTAGAACGGTATGGTTTGGACAATCCCAATCTCGATCGCCCTGAAAAAGAAGGAGCAGAAATTGATATTAAATACTCTGGTTATCTACAACGCCAACAAAATCAAATCGAACAGATTAGCCGTCACGCTAATCGTCAATTACCCGCAAATCTCGATTACATGAAAATTGACACTTTGTCAATGGAAGCTAGGGAAAAATTGACAAAAGTAAAACCTTTAACTATCGGTCAAGCGTCTCGAATTGGCGGAGTCAATCCGGCTGATATTAATGCTTTGCTGGTGTATTTAGAAATGCGATCGCGCTATCAGTCGGTTTAATTTCCAGTGGGTCAAGAGGGATATTATAGTCTATGAATCACACAATTTGGGTTAACTCTGGAACAGATCCTAGTTTATGAAAAGCAAAAAAAACAAAGCTCCCTTTCCTGGTGAAAAAGGAGACTTAGGCTCATGAAAAGAAGAAAAAA
>CAYTUO010000537.1:0-2647 GCA_964441015.1 uncultured Pleurocapsa sp. | reverse complement strand
CATTTTCTGAGGGCGATAGCCGATTCAGACTATAACGAAAGTTTTAGAGAAATTTACTTAGTGAGCTAGCAAAGGTCGGAGGGAATTTATATATTTCGTTGAGGCGGGATTCATGACGTTCTTCAGATGTTTTTCCCATGTTGGATTCCTATGATGAAAACAGAAAACAAAAGAAAATGGCGATCGCACTTAAAGTTCATCTGCTTTTCAAGAATTCATAGTTTAATCAAGCAAATTTTCTGATTTACGGAGGTCACTATGGAAGTTCAATCCCCTAAAGCATTGTGCCAAACAGTTACAGCCCAATCTGCCACTGTTGCTATCATTGGTACCATCGTTTTGGCTTTGGCTCAGACGAGTGGCACGATCGCTCAAAGACACCTACCCCAACATAAAGACGACATTGCTGATATTCTCGCATTTGTCAATCAGATCGGTTTATTAATGGGGCTGGGGGGCGGTATTGGAGCGATGGCTGGACATGTCACCGATAAAGCTCCGGTTTACACGGCGAGATGGTTGCCTGGGCCTAATAAAGAAGATTTACTAATCAAATACGAAGCCGCTAAAAATACGGCAGCAGCGATCGCACAAACCCCTGAAATTCCGCAACCGCTCGGTGTGGCGTTAACAGAGATGTCGCAGCCTCCGGCTCAAGCTGAGGAAACTGAAGTTTTCACGAAGTCAGAGGAAGCCCCGTCGTTGCACGGCGGGGTCTCTCTGACCGAAATTCCCATCGTTAACGAATAGCGATTAGAGGACAAAAAAATGAGTTGGCTTTATTTGAATCGCAATGCTGTATGGTTGATGGCTCCTAATACAAACCAATTTTTGAGCAAACTTAGCTATCAAGGAAAGCGAGTAACATTGCCTTTAGATTGGTGGGACAAACGAAGCGATCGCCCAGGAACAATGATAATTTCATTGGATGATTCAGATCCGCTACCCTACATGCCACCGACGAACACGAATTATGACGATAATTCGCCGCCTGCTGAAACATCTTTCAAGATAACTGGCTTGGAAAAATACGTGCAAGACGAGCCGTGGATCTACCATACGTTTACTGGGCAGTACGATCGCTATGGGTTCAAAGTATTTTTGACTCAGCTTATTAGCAACAGCAAGGTGGTAGATCGGGTGAAAACCATTTCAGGTTCCCCCGCCGCCCAAAAACGAGAACTTCCCCATCCCACCGAAGACTATTCGGGTTCGGGCAATCCTATTTACGAAAGCATCTTCTCTATTGGCGGGATCGTCAAGATGCGGGTACAAGAAAAAGGTATTGGTTTTATCAAAATTCCCCTAGAACCGCTACCCGACTTTAGAGGCGTGAATAATCGCAGCGAACTTCTCATCCATGACGATCCCAATCGCGCTAATGCTCGCGGCAGTCTAGGCTGCATTGTGACTTACACCGTGCAAGATTTACATAAGATCGTGAGATGGTGCGAACAGCAAAACCGTCCTAGAATTCTGGTGGTAGATTATGGGAAAGGTCTACTTCGCGATCGCGGCATTATTATTAACGAAGCGAATGATACATTTGACGGAACTCTATCGATCGCCAAACATCAAGCAGCAAGCATTTTTGGGAATACGATTCGCGATCGCGAGTTGAAAGACCTCAATTCCTGTTTGGAGCGGTTTGAAATTAATACTCCCGCTCGGATACGCCATTTTATGTCCCAAATCGCTCACGAGTCAGGTGGACTCAAGTGGATGAAGGAGTTAGCAAGTGGTGCTGCTTATGAAGGTCGTCGCGATTTGGGCAACACGCAACCAGATGATGGCAAGCGATATAAAGGGGCAGGTTGCCTTCAACTAACCGGACGGGCTAACTATCAAGCCTTAGCTAACTATATCCAAGATGCACGAGTGATGGAAGGATGCGATTACGTCGCGCAGACATATCCGTTTACGTCGGGCGGTTTTTGGTGGCATAACAATAAAATCAATACCCTCGTTGATTCGGGTGCTAGTTGTCGCGAAATATCTGCCAAAGTTAACGGCAGAGATCCAGCCAAAGGACTGGCCGAGCGAGAGCGCTACTACGCTAAAGCTTGCCAAGTAATTAATTGAGGCCAATCAATACTTTAGGAGATAAATTGATGGAACCTGTTTCCCTGATTCTCGCAGCATTGGTTGCAGGCGCAGCAAAACCTGCTGGTGATGTAGCTCAAGATGTTTACAACGGCTTAAAAGCGTTGATTAAGCGTAAGTTTGAGAGCCAAGGCAAATCAGATTCAGCTACTATTCTAGACAAGTACGAACAGAAGCCCGAAAAAACGAAACCTCTTTTAGAAGATGAATTAACTGAAGTTGGGGCTGATAAAGACGAAGAAATTATTCAACTGGCTCAAAAGTTAATGGAACAATTAAATCCTCAAGAAGCAGAGGAGGGGAAATTTAGTGTTCAAATTTCTGGGGGTACAGTTCAGGGGTTGACACAGCAAAACACTGGAACAATAACTCAAAACTTCAGTTAATTTGTAGGGGTTTAGAAAATGACTGCCGATAATTTTGTCAACATTTCTGGAGGTGACGTTCAGGGGTTTATCCAAGAAAATCACGGAACTGTCACTCAATACTTCATTTCTCAAGTATCTGAGTTGCTCGGTAGACCATCCGGAACCGAGCAGCCCTT
>CAYTUO010000536.1:0-2647 GCA_964441015.1 uncultured Pleurocapsa sp. | reverse complement strand
AAAGCGAAAAAAAGTCTATATATTGCTCGATTGCGATCGGCATTAGCTACTCAAAAAATTCATGAGATAACAGGTAATCTAAATAGTAAAGACTCCCTAAGCGTTTTTGAACAAATAGAAACTAAAATTCTCGAATTGGAAGCTCAATCGGAATTAATGGGTGCTTCAGTGAAAGATGGTTTAGAAGCGAAATTTGCTGCCCTCGAAGGTGGAAATAACGTCGATGCCGAACTCGCTAAAATGAAGGAAAAACAGCCAAGATTTGAGCGTTGGTAAATGACGAGATGAATTAAGCTGGAACAGGCCGTTGCTACACAAACCCGAGTTAAGCCGATTAATTCTCGAAATTAGATGCGATCGCTAATTATCTTGGATGTGAGGAGGATGTCTCTAGTAGCTGCTTCTCATCCATGCCTCTCAGATTACCAGATTTCGTTCCCCCCCTGAACGGTTACCTTTAGTTTTATGGATTAGGCGTAATGATTTACCTAATTGTCAACAAGACTTAAATGATCTATTAAAAGAAAAAGAAGAAGAAGGAGAAGTCTTACAAAATTGGCAAGATTTATTTAACAAAGTTTGGAAGTGTCGTAAACAAGCTTATAAAAAGCCAGACAAATTAGGTTATCATTTGGGCATTTTATCTGACGATCCGCAGAGGATTCCCTCTAAGCTTAAACCTTTAATTGAAACAGGTAAATAACCAAGGAGAAACTAATGTCAGAAAAATGGCAATTATTTCAAGGAAATGGTCAAAGACGAGAAGGAGTAACCGAGATTCTCAAAAATTTAGAACCTCCACCTTGGCGGAAATTTGGTAATCCAGAAGACTTAGCCAAAAAAGCAGAAGAAATTAGGAAAAATGGATGAGCAACTACAGCAATTAGTTACGGCATTAGGCGAAGACTTTGAACTGACAGGAGAAGAAATCGCTGATGTGTTGTGGTTGACTGTTCAAAGAGAAAAATATCCTGAGACGTGCCAGAGTCAGAATGAAACAAATACAAAAAGCTTATGGTCAAGGAAAAGTAACACTAGATAAGCTGATTCAGAGGTTGCAAAGTTGGGAAGCACACCTCAAGCATGGCGATACCTACCGCCTCAGACGTTCAATTTTTAATCAATATGCCTTTGTTCGTTTATCCTAAAGGTGGGGCAGGCATCCGTAAAACGGGGCGGTTCTTGGAACAACAATCCGTATGTATGCCGTTCCGCCTACCGCAACAACAATAACCCCGACCTCCGCAACAACAATAACCTCGGTTTTCGAGTTGTGGGGTTGGTGTCGAGAACTCTTCAATTGCCAGAACTAGCAGATGGGAATCTGTTGGGCGTGCCGCAGAAGAGTCCAGACCTGTTCCAGCGATGCCACAAGCATCCGAAAAGAAACCGGAATCAGTTAGCTTAGTAGGTGAACCCGAAACGTTAGCTGATTCCAGCTTAACAGTTAACAGTTATCAGTTAACAGTTATCAGCGCCTGACTTCCGCGTAGCGGTACTAGCCACAAGGGAATAACTCAAATGATTAGACTTGATGAGCTACAACTTCAGTATTTAACCAATGATAAAGGAGAAAAAACAGCAGTCGTACTACCTATGAAAGAATTTGAGGAATTACTTGAAGATTTAGAAGATTTAGCCACTATAGCTGAGAGAAGTCAGGAAGAATGTCTCAGTCATAGTCAGGTGATAGCTGAATTAAAGCAAGATGGCATCCTATAAAATTCAATGGAAAAGTTCTGCCAAAAAGGAACTGAAAAAACTTGACAAACAAGTTATTCCTCGTCTATTGGAAACAATTGAGGCTTTAGCAAATAACCCCTATCCTGTTGGTTGTCGCAAAATAGTCGGCAATCAAGCTATTTATCGGGTTAGAGTGGGAGATTATCGTATTATTTATCAGATTCAAGCAGAAGCATTGATTATTGTAATTGTGCGAGTTGGGCATCGTCAAAATGTCTATCGCTCATAATCAATAAGACTTACCCATAAGCTTAAGAACTGATTTAAAAATCAATCTTGATTTAAACCCAGATCCTTCTCGTTTTCAAAAACCATACGAAGAATATGAGCGATGGACTCGACCTGTAGAAAGAGTAAATTGGTATGAGGCTAAGGAATTTTGCGATCGCCTCTCCAAACTCACCGGAAGACAATACCGCCTACCCACAGAAGCAGAGTGGGAATACGCCTGTCGTGCAGTGAACAGTGAACAGTTAACAGTGAACAGTGAGGAGATGACGGTAGAAGAATGGAATGAAAAATATCATCAACCCTTTCATTTTGGCGAAACCATCAGCACAGATTTAGCGAATTATCGTGGAACTGATTGGGAGCTTGGGGGTAAGGTTTACCCTGGAAACTATGGTAGAGGGTTAAAAGGCGAATACAGAGAACAAACCACACCTGTAGGCGATTTTGGGGTTGCTAATGCCTTTGGACTATACGATATGCACGGGAATGTCTGGGAATGGTGCGAGGATGATTATCACAAGAATTACGATGGCGCACCGACAGATGGAAGTGCTTGGCTTACAGGTGACAAGGATACTACAAAAATACTACGGGGCGGTTCTTGGAACAACAATCCGTAGTGCGATGCGTTTAGTCTGAAAATCCTTGTGATATAAGGACTAGCACGGTTCAC
>CAYTUO010000535.1:0-2647 GCA_964441015.1 uncultured Pleurocapsa sp. | reverse complement strand
TAGGGGAATAAAAACTAGAAGAATCCAGCCACGCAGCAGAGCGCGATCGCTTTCAACAACGAAAAGTGGAACAAGTGGGAGCGAGCGATCGCACTCATTATCACAACTGTTTTTGCGATCAAGTTGGTTAGATTTATATAATCTATACCCGCATGATTTTAAGGGCGATCGCCATTATATTTAGACCGCGCCAGATCTGATGGACACAAAGAACTCACAGTTGAAAAGATGTTAGTCAACGACTTCTTTAACTTCTACCTGTTTTTTTTACAAGTACAGGTATAATAAAAGAACGAGTTTAGGTCATAAGATGACAGGTATAGATACTCAACAGTGGGAACGGGCGATCCGCGAAGCGCTGCCGAAGGCAATCGCCTGTGCCAGAACGCAATGGCTTCAAGATCTGCTCCACCAACATCTTCCAGAAATAGCTACTCTATCCGATACGCCAACCAACCATGCGATCGCACGACAATGGGATGCCAAAATTAAATCATTGATGGAAGCACGGGGACTGACTACCCCTTCCCAACAAAAGAATCGCCTGGTCGATATCCGCAATGCTCTCAAAACCCTCGACCCCAACCATCCAGCTTTAGCCGATGTGGGTTTTACTCCGGCCCAGTGGGAAGAAATTAACCGAGCTAGTGAGGACAAAGTAGGCGATCGCTCGACTAAGTTCCTCAACGACCCCGATGTCATCGTCAATAAAGCGATTGAGTTGTTAAACTCTCGCGAGTGGAACGAGGTGGCGGCGGGATTGGCAGTACTAACGGGACGGCGTTGTACGGAAATTCTTAAAAATGCCTCTTTTGAAGAAAAAACACCTTATTCAGTGATATTTACGGGAGCGCTCAAACGCCAAGACGAACCTGTCGCTTTACAGTTTGAAATTCCTACTCTGGCTCCGGCTCATGAAGTTATTAAGGCGATCGCGCTTTTGAGAGAGTGGGTTGATACTTCTGGTATGGATAACCGAGAGGTGAATAATCGCTATGCCCAGGGCGTTATTAAAGCCTGCGCTCGCCATTTCCGCGATTTAGTTCCAACTAGAGACGGCGAGGATAATCTCT
Source organism: uncultured Pleurocapsa sp. (assembly GCA_964441015.1). GTDB lineage: Bacteria > Cyanobacteriota > Cyanobacteriia > Cyanobacteriales > Microcystaceae > Hydrococcus. The sequence continues at coordinate 1,574 of CAYTUO010000535.1, read as the reverse complement.
ATACGCACCTCTTCCGTGCGGTTTATGCGACGATCGCGACTCATTGGTATTGTCCTCCTAACGTTCCTCCTTTGGAGTTTCGCGCTTATATCCAAGGGCATTTCAAGATTCTCGACGAGCAAGACCCAACTCTACGCCGCTCTCTGGCCGCACAGCGCAACTATTTCGATTATCAAATCGGCGACGGCAAAGGGAATGTTGATGGTAGATTGGGGATTAAGTTAGGCGAATCTGGCGTTGCGGTAATTGAAGAGTTCCAACGCTATTATCAACCAGTCAACAAAGTTACGACAGCAAGCGCTCCTCAAGATGGCAGAGGAAATCGCTCCGAATCTCAATCATCCGAGTCTCAACAATTGTCTTTACTTCCACACAAGGGCGATCGCTCGTCGTTCCTCTCTGGGGTTAAAGACGCTGCTTTTTGTGCGATCACTAGCGATTGCCCTTGGGAGGTTCTAACTGGATTAATGGCTTCTACCGGACGCATGACAAGCGAATTGCTCAAGTCACGAATTTTTGAGGCTGACAAGAGTAATTCTTTCTCGTTGCTGTTTTCTTCTACTGTAGCTAAGGACAAACAGAAGATTCCGACTCTGATTGAAGCGTCGGTTATTTTGGAGGCGATCGCGCGGCTCAAAAAACATCCCGATGTTCAACCTCTACTCTATCTGTCTCCCACCATTGGTGACAAGTTAAGGTTGTGTGCAATTTGTCAAGAACATGATGACAAAATGTTACTATGTCGTCTATACTTTGCTAATTAAGGCTTTTGAGACTTTTTTCGGTTGGCGATCGCGTGCTCTAGAAGCGCGATCGCCAACCCAGTAGACAGTAAGATGAAAAATGACCGAGATCGAGGCAAAAGTCAGCAAAAGTCCCAAATCCCAATACTAGCAAGCGATTGAGAGCTTGATTAAGATTAGTTAACCCATGCTTGACAAATAGGATTTTGTCTTAACTTGTCACCAATGGTCTCCCACTCAAATCGAGCAAGAGTGTCTTCCTCAGATTGAAAAGATTATTGGCGAGCGTTTTCTTTTTAAGGATCTTACTGAAATGAGGGAAGCTTATTCGGCTTTGAGTGATGAGTCGGTTGTCGTCAAGAGCCATAAATCTAAGCCTCATACGGTTATCTATAATATTCATCCTGACGATAAGGAACGATTGAACGAGATCGCGACTCAATTCCATACTTCTACTCAAGCGGCTACTGCTACATTAGCTCTCGATTGGGCTGAAGCGGCTTTGCTGTTAGCAGATCGCCTTGGCTTTGATTCTCCAGAGGCTCTCAATAATTGGGTTTCTCAACAGTTTTCTCCTCAATCTCTCAGCGAGCAACAAGTAGAAGTAGAAACTAAATCCAAAACGCCTTCTGAGAAAAGACGCGATCGCATCGCTCCTGGCTTACAGAACAACGAGATCGACTCTCAACCCACCAACGAACCTCTCCTACAAAAAGTTTTAGAAGGTTTTGATAAGCAACAACAGTCTCTGGCCACCCTGACTCAATCGATTCAATCTCTCGTTACTACTCTTGCAGGGCAATCTCAACCAATGACGACTTTGACGAGCGA
>CAYTUO010000534.1:0-2657 GCA_964441015.1 uncultured Pleurocapsa sp. | reverse complement strand
ATTCTCTACCTGAAATCTGGACGATCGCCGCCAAAGAATTTGCCGATATTGTTGCTCTCCATGAACCCCATGCTCAACCGGAGCTTATTGTGACCTACGCTCAGCTATTAGAGCAACTCAGACAATTTGCGGCTGGTTTGCAGTCATGCGGCGTACAACCGAAGGCAAAAGTCGCTCTGTTTGCCGATAATAGCGCTCGCTGGTTTATTGCCGATCAGGGAATTATTATGGCGGGTGCGGCGAATGTCGTGCGATCGTCTGGGGCAGATCGAGATGAATTACTCTATATTCTCAGCGATAGCGACAGCACTAGCTTAATCGTCGAGGACTTAAAAACGCTGAACAAACTGCGCCCTAAATTAGACGATCTGCCAGTTGAATTGGTTGTCTTACTTGCCGATGAAACGTGCGATCGCGATGAATCGCTCAAAATTTTGAATTTCAAGCAATTACTAGCACTAGGAGCCAATAATCCTGTAAATCCCGTTCAGCAAGAGCGGCAAACCCTAGCGACCCTCATTTATACCTCCGGTACCACTGGGAAACCCAAAGGCGTAATGCTGTCCCACGGTAACTTACTACACCAAGTTACAGCGATTCGGGCAATCATTCAACCTGAACCGGGCGATCGCGTCTTAAGCATTCTTCCATCTTGGCACTCCTACGAACGCAGTTGCGAATACTTTCTTCTCGCCCACGGTTGCACCCAAATTTACACGAACCTTCGCTCTTTCAAAAACGACCTCAAGCGATTTAAACCCCATCACATGGTCGGCGTTCCCCGCCTGTGGGAGTCTCTCTACGAAGCCATCCAAAAACAATTGCGCGAACAAAGTCCCACTCAACAAAAACTGGTGAAGTTTTTCTTCGATATTTCCGAGCGTTACATTATTGCTAGACGAATTGCACAAAATTTAAGTTTAGAACACCTCAATGCTTCCGCTAATCAACGCTTTCTTGCCAAAATTCAAGCTTTTCTGCTAGCCCCTCTACATGCCTTGGGTGATCGCTTAGTCTACCAAAAAATTCGCCAAGGAACTGGCGGAAGCTGGAAAACCCTCGTTAGTGGCGGCGGTTCTCTGGCCATGCACTTAGATAACTTCTATGAAATTACTGGCCTTCCCCTACTAGTCGGATACGGACTGACAGAAACCTCCCCCGTAACCAATGCCCGTACTCACAAACACAATCTGCGAGGTTCGGCCGGACGACCTCTTCCAGAAACCGAGATTCGCATCGTCGATCCCGATACGCGCCAAACCTTACCCCCCATGCAAAAAGGTCTCGTTCTCATTCAAGGTTCCCAAGTGATGCAGGGCTATTATAAAAAACCTGAAGCTACGGCGAAAGCCATTGATGTAGAAGGTTGGTTTGACAGTGGTGATTTGGGTTGGCTGACTCCCGCGAACGATCTCGTCTTGACGGGACGGGCAAAAGATACCATCGTTCTCACCAATGGAGAGAATATCGAACCTCAACCCATTGAAGATGCTTGTGTTCGTAGTCCTTATATCGATCAGATCATGTTAGTCGGCCAAGACCAGCGATCGCTTGGTGCTTTGATTGTCCCCAATTTAGAAGCCCTTGGGCAATGGGCCCAGGAACAACAACTCAACTTACAATTTCCCGATCCTCATGCGTCGCGCGAGGCGATCGAAGGTAGCGACCTCTACAGCAAAGCCGTCCGAGAATTATTCCGTCAAGAATTAAATCGAGAGGTGAAAAACCGTCCGGGATATCGTCCCGACGACCAAATTAAAGTTTTTGAGTTAATATTAGCACCTTTCTCCCTCGAAAACGGCATGATGACGCAAACTCTAAAAATTAAGCGTCCGGTCGTTACTGAACGGTATCGCGATATGATTGACGGGATGTTTGAAAAATAGTCATTAGTCGTCAGTCATTGGGAAGAATAAATGACAATAGACAAATGGCAAAGGACGAATAATCAAGGACAACACTTATGGATGAGACAAAAACCAGTTTGCTCTTAAAACGACCAATCAGCGTTAAAGTCATTGTTACCCCTCGTTGGAAAGAAGAGGTGCAGCAGCAACTACAAGTACAGATCGGTCAGCTTGACGCTCAGATGCAACAATTAGATTTGCAGGGTCAGAGGGCGATCGCAGAACTTCAAAAGCAAAGCGTTATTCCACCCGGGCCTCAAGTTTCTCAGCAAATTGATAATATTCAAATCCAAGTCAATCAAAAGAAAAGCGAGTTACTTGAGCGAAAAAATCAGTTTCTTCAGCAAATGCAACAGGTGCAATTATTGGAATTAGATCAAGAAGTTATTCAAGCACAAATGGAAAGCTTTTTCCGTATTGAAAAAGGCGATAATTTGGTTGAAAAATTAAATGTCGAAATCGTTTTGCGAGATGGTGTCGTAGAAGAAATACGCGGCGAAATATAATTTCACTGAAATTTTCAGGCGATCAGCTAATTAAAATTTAAGACAATTGTACCGCAAGCCTTCTTTTATCTTTGAAAGGGGGCTTTTTGCGATCGCAATTCAATTGAATTAGTCTGTCTTCACCAAAATAAGATAAAAAAACCAGGGTAGATTCAGAAGAATTCCCCGGTTTACTGGAGGGAATGTCAAACTGTTAAAACCCAACTATTGCGGTTATCTGCATTGACAAAGGCGGCTGGTACAA
>CAYTUO010000533.1:0-2660 GCA_964441015.1 uncultured Pleurocapsa sp. | reverse complement strand
TTTTTGAATCCCCTAACAACAGCTTACGATAACTGGATTAACGTCCAACAACAGCGATTGAACGACCCTTTAGAAGGACTGTCTGCTTATCAACAAGCTGCCGAAACAGCCATTAATAATTGCAAGCAGGCATTAGAACGCATCAAGGCTGGCATTAATACTTTACAAATAAATCCCCAGGCAGTAGAAGCCTTTCAATTTATGAATCGTGCTATGTGGCAGCAACGCATTCATAGCATCTATGCAGAAGAAAAACGACGGGGCGAAGAAGTCGATCTATCAGAAATAGATCTTCCCAAAAATCGCAGTTGGAGAACGTTTCAGTTAGCCTTTATCCTGCTGAATTTGCCTAGTTTAACTGACTTGCACCACCCGGATCGCACCCATCCCAGCGAGGCAATTTGCGACCTGCTTTGGTTCCCTACCGGAGGCGGTAAAACGGAAGCTTATTTAGGGTTAACTGCCTACGCGATCGCATTGCGCCGACTCCAAGGCAAAATCGGCAATCGCGATGGAGAAAAGGGCATTGCCGTCCTCATGCGCTACACTTTGCGCCTGCTGACCTTACAACAATTCCAACGCGCCACTACCCTAATTTGTGCCTGCGAGTCCATTCGTCGCGAAAATCCGCAAAAATGGGGTACAGAACCCATCCGCATCGGTTTGTGGGTCGGACAAAACAGCACGCCTAACTATACGTCAGGCAGCGAAGAATTCATCAAACAGCAAAAAGGCGGCACGGGTGGTCTATCGGGTTCGGGTTCTCCCCACCAACTGACTAACTGCCCTTGGTGCGGTACAAAAATTCATGTTGGCAAACATATTATTGTCGATCCCGTCGATAAAGGACAAGGGCGTACTCTCATTTATTGCGGCGACGTATTGGGAAAATGTTTGTTTAGTCAAAAACAGTCCCCCGATGAAGGATTGCCCGTTCTTGTCGTCGATGAAGAAATTTACCGCCGTTTGCCAGCTTTGTTAATTGCCACCGTTGATAAGTTCGCTCAAATGCCCTGGAAAGGCGAAATTCAGATGTTATTCGGACAAGTAAACGGTTACTGCGAACGCCACGGCTTTCGTTCTCCCGACATCGAGGATACTGACAGCCACAAGAAAACAAACCGACTCCCCGCCGCAAAAACCCATTCTCATCTCAAACTCCGTCCCCCCGATTTGATTATTCAAGATGAGTTACATCTAATTAGTGGGCCATTGGGAACGCTAGTAGGACTTTATGAAACTGCCGTTGACGAACTCTCCTCTTGGGACGTAGACGGACAAAAAGTGCGTCCAAAGGTCATTGCTTCTACTGCGACCACGCGCCAAGCAGCGACGCAGGTTTACAATCTCTTTTTGCGAAAGGTGCAAGTTTTTCCGCCCCAAGGCTTGGATATTGAGGATAACTTTTTCTCGCGCCAGAGAAAACCTTCTCCATTGAATCCAGGTCGCCGATATTTAGGAATTTGTGCCCCTGGTAGGCGATTAAAAGCCGCAATAATTCGCGTTTATTTAGCAGTTTTAGCCGCTTCTCAAGCTTTATACGAAAAATATGGCAAAGAAGCCGATCCTTGGATGACTTTGGTTGGCTACTTCAATTCTCTGCGAGAATTGGGAGGAACGCGGCGATTAGTAGAAGACGACATTGCTACTCGCTTGAGGAGAATGAGCGATCGCGGACTGGCAAATCGTATGTTGCGATCGCTAGAAGAATTAACCTCTCGCAAGGATTCCACGGAAATTCCTTTAATTTTAGACCGTTTAGAAATCCCGTTCGATCCCGATCGCGAAGCGGAAAATAAAGCCAAACGCAAAGCGGGACAAAAAATAGAACGCCCCGATCCTTTAGATGTTATCCTCGCCACCAATATGATTTCAGTTGGGGTCGATGTCAAGCGTTTGGGCGCGATGGTTGTTTGCGGTCAATCTAAAAACACAGCCGAATACATCCAAGCTACCTCGCGGGTGGGACGAACTTATCCAGGGTTAGTGATTACCGTTTACAATTGGGCAAGACCGAGAGACTTATCTCACTACGAACGCTTTGCCCATTATCACGCTACTTTTTATCAAAATGTAGAATCGCTATCGGTTACTCCTTTTGCGCCTGGGGCATTGTATCGGGGGTTGACGGCGTTATTCGTTTCTTTAGTGCGTTTATTAGGGGAAGAATTTAATAGTAACGATCGCGCGGGAACCATCGAACGCAACCATCCTTACCTTCAAGCAGCAATCGAGGCGATCGTACAACGGGCGGCGGCGATCGAAGATGCGAAAACGGGCGATCGCTTGCGACAAGAATTAGAAGCTAAACTGGATAACTGGTTGGCTAAAGCCCAAAATCGTTACGGCGGAGGGACGCTGAAGTATCAAACTTCCTCGCGAGATGGCACGGCAATTAATTTGCTGCACAATGCCGGAAAAGGAGAATGGAACGAGTTTACTTGTTTGAATTCCCTACGCAATGTCGAACCGACAATTGGATTGATTTTAACAGAACAATTTTCAGATGATGAGGGCGATCGGGTTTATCAACCTTTTGTTTCTAGAGAGGCAGTCCAGTAGAAGTATTTGACAAATGGTACAGTTTTTGCAGAGGCTATTTCTTAATGTTAATTGAGAAAACAATTTCGATGGCTCAGTTACGCCAAGGCTTTAGTTCT
>CAYTUO010000532.1:0-2660 GCA_964441015.1 uncultured Pleurocapsa sp. | reverse complement strand
ATTCTTGTAAAGCCGTCGTGTAACGACGGGGTTTCTACCCAAAATTTTCGATGACAATAGCCAAAATTAAAAGGTAAGTATGCGCTATAAAGTGAGGTTAAAAGAGAGCGAGGAAGGATATGCGGTATGGTGTCCAAGTTTACCAGGATGCTGGTCGCAAGGGGCAACCAAAGAGGAGGCTCTAGAAAATATCAAAGATGCAATTCAACTCTACTTAGAGACAGTTGAAGAAGTCAACAAGGATGCCGAATCTCTTTATGTAGAAGTGGGATAATCATGCCGAAACTTCCAGGAATAAATCATTTGAGGGCAATTAAGGCTTTAGAAAAGGCAGGTTTTCAAGTTATTAGACAGGGTAAACATATTACGATGACGAATGGTGAGCGTATCATTGTCATTCCTAGAGCTAATCCAGTTAATGCCTATACGATGGCTGGAATTGTTAACGATGCTGGATTGACCATTGAAGAATTTAAAAAGCTTTTATAGTTGTACGTTATGAACTTGGATCGAGGAGATTCAGATACCTTTAGCCCCTCAATTTTTTAGCCCATTCCTGCAAAGTGTTCCAACAGCATCCGGTGGACGAAGATATAACCACCCCCAACTTTTTGCAGGAACAACCGCTCCGTAGCGTAATCCAGAAAGCGGGCGTAGTTCCAGGGAATCGTTGTCCGGTGAAGGCAGGGCATGATATACCATAAATTTCCCTTATCTCGATCGCAATTACATCGTCACATCGCCAGTCACATTACCAATCACCTTGCCACCAATCGCCTGACCGATCGCCTGGTTCTGATTTCCCGTCACAGTTTGAACAATTTGGGTGCCAGGAGTGCCATCAGGGGTATCCTCTTGGATGATTTGGGCGATCTCCTTTGCCAATTCTTCATCCCGATCCAGCAGCTTCTTCAACTGCACCCGCAGTGCAGCCTGCGAATCCTCATCTTCAGGATGATTCGCCACATCTGTCAATGCAGTTAACGTTGCGATTTCCACGCCCATATCCTCCTATTGTGAAAATTAAGACATTCTAAACTGAAGTTTAGTAACAGTTTTCTTAACTGGCGATCGCACTTCTGAACCTAGAGGAACTGAGAGATGCGATCGCACTATTTCTGAAACAATAGTAGCGAGAGGACGATCGCTCTTATGTATAAAGAGTTTTTGAAAGGCGATCGCTCTTTTTGTACCAAGAGTTTTTACAAGGCGATCGCTCTTTTTGTGCCAAGAGTTTTTACAAGGCGATCGCATTTCATCTCTGCCGAAGGATATCGACTCATTCCAGCTAAGGGAGGACTGTTACAAAACCAAACTGGCAAAAATGACGATCGAATGTGAACGCTTGAGTTAAGCCAAGCTTACTCATGACAACTCGACTGGTACAGTCCGTAAAACTCCATTCTTTATCTGAAAACTGACGAAATACCTGCCAAGCTCCCCGTATATCCTCTTCATTCAAATAGTAGATAGCTGTCAGCGCACCTGAAAAGAAGGCTTCTCCTAAACTGATTGCCCTCTGTACTTCACCGCGACTTCTCAAGAGCGTCAGCGTTTCATCGACGATATAATCCGTCGTTAGGAGGGGCTGAGTATTCTGATTAACCCATGAAGAAGCATTTCTATAATTGCTATCTGAAGGAACAGTACTAGCAAACCAAGCACTGGTATCTACGAAAATCATAGAACATCTTGCTTAGGATAAAGAATTTTGTCGTGATCTCGACCAGAGAATTCGTCATCTTTTCCCTGCAAAGGCATAGCGGCGATATCTTGCAAAATTTGGCTAGGAGATTTAGTTTCAAATTCCACTGACGGGGAAATAACCATCACTTCAACGCGGGTTCCTTCAGGTAAAGGAATTGGCTGGGATAGCCTAAGTACGCCCTGTTCATAGATAGCTTCTATTGTTAATGCCATAGGATTTTTTTTGTCAATCAGTTCCCTAGATCGATAGTCTAGCGTCCGCATTTCATCCCTGTCGAGTAATTCCGTTCAAAAAGGCACGCGATCGCACTTCTGAACCTAGAGTTTTAACAAGGCGATCGCACTTCCCTACCAAGAGAGTTTTGAGCAGGCGATCGCGTTTCGTTCCTCTCCAAATATGTAAAGATAACTCAATTTCAAGCGTTGTCCCATTCTTCATCGCTAATACCTGCTTGTCTCAAGATTTCCTTGACTAAATCTAGAGAAATTTCTTGACTTCCATGAGGATTAGGAATGCGAATTTTCTGCCTGCCTTTTTTCATGAACTGATGTTTGCTGCCAGAAAAGGGTCCTGTGTAACCTAAAGCCCTAAATTTCCTGATTAATTTTCTGCGGGAAATTGCTGAGGGCATGATTAAACTTCGACAACTTCAGTAACTTTAATTGCCACTCCATCCATGACAGGTAAAGGATCGCCATCTTGTAATTTGAGAATGATCCATTCTTCTAGAACTTCTAGCAAGTCTTGGCGGCACTCTTCAACTGTTAAGCCATTTCCCCAAACGCCTTCAAACCCTTCTATCTCGGCAAACCAAGTACCATCATCTAGCTTTTTATATTGTGCTTGCTGTAAAGCTTTTTCACAATAGTTGAGTAATATCATAGTCTCGTCTAAAACTCTGCGATCAATAACTACATTATCGCTTTTGCCTACCAATACTGTCGCATAGATG
>CAYTUO010000531.1:0-2669 GCA_964441015.1 uncultured Pleurocapsa sp. | reverse complement strand
CTTGGGTTATTAGACGATTTAATTGAATTCGAGCTTTAACAAGTTGGAAATTGAATGCGATCGCGCTTTAATAAATTGTAAAAGTTAAATTTTGCCCATTAAATTCGATGCGATGCAGGTTCATCAAATCGCGACCGATAATGAGAAGTTCGCCCATCTCGTCAACCGAACAGGCAAAAACCCGAATTTTAGAGTAACTGTAGCGGTCGAAGACCAACCCGACCTCATAAGGAATCCCCAAAGTCATCTGACCGCCGAAAGGAATACGGACTGAGCTTTTGAGCGATTGACCCTCAACCCTAGTCACGAAAGGGATAGGAACCAAGGTACAATCGGCTCCTGTATCTAAAATTGCTTGACAATCGAGAGATATTGAAGAGTTAGATGTAGGCGATCTCAGTTGAACTCCCATCAAAGGCAAAGCCGGAATTTCCGCTGAAACAAAAGTATAGCTGTAAGTTCCCACTTTGACCGATTAAATCCTGGTAGCGACTAGCTCAACTTTTTTGACGAACGCGATTTGGTCGCCCATTTCTTTTTTTACTCGGTCGAGCAAGGCAAGGTAATCATCATCAGCATCGAGGACTTTTCCGTCACAAAACCAGACCCATTTATCGGAGTATTGATTCATCAACTCCGAGAGCATTTGGTCAAACAATAGTGCCTGACGACTAATATCAGTTCGCTGCTGTGCATCTAAACCAAAACAAGGCAAATTCGTCTCAGCACTAGCCAATATTGACATGGCGTTAAGTTAATTATTTTTACTCGGCTAATTTCATTGTACTTTTTTAGCGCCGTGCTATTATACTCTCGCTCGCCTTGGTCTTTCCCTGGTCAGAGCGACTTTAGCTTGTTGTCTTAATCTATCAGAAAAATTTCTATGCCCGTCCAACAAGATCCCCAACCCAACTGGCAACCGATTAGCTCCCTCCCTTTAATCGCTACGGCGATCGATGGGATGCTTGAAGCTGCAAGAGAACAATACCCAGCCTTAGAACAAGCTAAAAATCGCCCTGGCTCTCTAGACGATTTTACAGTCGAGCGGGTCGTGAATGTCTACACGCAACAAGCTTCTGATTTATGGTTGTACGAAGAACAGCTTCGGCGGTGGAAAGAGCAAAAGCTAACTCAAGCGCAGCACAAAGAAGTAACACGCTTAGAAGGACAACTCGAACAACTTCGCACTCTCCTTGATGCAATCCTTTCTCTGGCAAAAGCTCTCAAACCAATGACAATTGAGTCGTTGATGAGTAAAAGTGACTTAGAAATTGCCATAGATGTCTTATCAGGAAAACTAGAACGCCCCTAAAGCGAAATTAGCTCTCGGTTGCTTATCGGGACTTAGACAAAAAAACAGAAGAAAACAGCCTCAAACCTAGCTATCGTAGGGAATATACATCAAATACCAAAAAATTGCTGAAACCCAAGCAGATCAAGAAAAACATCAAATCGAAGTAAAACCATTGCTGTATATAGGTTTGATGCTGTTTTTGCCCCAAAAATGTCTAAGTCCCAATAGTGCCAACTAATCTATCAGGGGAAGGAATCGCAGTTTACTCCGATTGAACATAGAAACTCCAAGTATAGGAAAACTCTTCATGTTGGTCGTCAGCAAAGCGCACCTCTACAGTATGCTGACCACTGGGTAAGGGTTGCGACGGCTCAAACAAAATTTCCCCTTGGCTAGAGGGAATGTCCTCGGTCGCAGCGATGCGTGATTGTTCTGTTACGTCAACGCCATCAAGAATCAACCTTAGCGATTGGGGAAGGATGGGGCGTGAACCGCGCAGGAACTCAAAACTAGCACTTATAGTCGTCTCTGGGTTGACTGCTCTAGCATTTTTCTCCGGGGTCAGCCGCACTAGCTGGATTGGTCTTTCTGTTTGGTGTTCATAGCTAGCTTGAAGTTGGTAGTTTGGAAGCTGATATTGAATGGGCAGATTTCCTGCTACTAAAGTTAAAAAGCTAATTATCAGCGCAATACCTAGAGCGATTTTCATTTGATGATCTCCGTTAGGGTAAGGTTCTAACTACGAAGCGGGGGTAGAAGGGATGTCGAGTCATCCCTTCTGTTTGGTTACCTACAATAGGATTGACAAGCGAATGGCACTAAGAAAAGCCGAAACACTTGTGGTTTAAGCCGTTTGCAATTTATTGCGTAATTCGTGCCGGGGCTTTGTCATCAATGGGTAAGCTTTTGGACGGCGTTTCCGAACTCGTGGTTCACTTCTGCCAGGGCGTTCTGGAACAGCCTTGTGAGCAATAACTTTCAATAAAGTGCGATAAATCCAGTGAAGTTTTGTTGAAGAAATAGCTAACAATTGGGGAATAAAGTTGTTTAAATGATGGCGAGTACCTTGCAACGACAAGCGTAATCGAGGAGTGCCATAAATAGTTCCTGCCGACCACATCAAACTACGAAGTAGATTATAAGCGAGCAAATAAGCATAAATTTCTTTGCGTACCATTGAAGGGGTTTTACATCGCAAAACATCCATACCCAAAGTAGTGCTTGGCAGTAAGCACTTGTATCAGTTGAAGGAATTTCTACTCCTTCTCCTGTTAAAGAGACAATTATTTTACTCACGGCATTGTGGCAACTTTTATCAGGATCTAAAACCTGAGATAAAAATGCCCATAGTGTTACAATTGGGTCAAACAATCGC
>CAYTUO010000530.1:0-2672 GCA_964441015.1 uncultured Pleurocapsa sp. | reverse complement strand
CTAAATACTCTCTTCTAGCGGTTTTTGCTTTGAGTTGTTTTTGTAGGTGTTGGTGGGCATAATCGGTTTTAGCAATGACGAGTGCCCCTGTGGTATCTTTATCGAGTCGGTGGACGATCCCAGGACGTTGTATGCCGCCAATGCCTGCTAAGTTGGGACAGTGAGATAATAGGGCATTGACAAGCGTGCCGTTTTCGTGGCCGGGTGCGGGATGGACGACTAACCCCGCAGGTTTATTAATGATAATTAGATCGTCGTCTTCGTAAAGGATTTCTAGGGGAATTGCTTCGGGTTGAAGTTCTAGCGGTTGGGCTGGTGGGATAATAATCTCTAGGCGATCACCTTCTCGTACTGTTGTTTTTTTGGCAGTACAGATTTGACCGTTTAGCTGTATGTTTCCTTCCTCGATTAATTTTTGCAGGCGCGATCGGGATAGATCGGGCAGTTGTTGGCACAAATAAAGATCTAAGCGATCGCCACTATCTTTTACTTGTAAATTAATGGTCTGGGAAAGACTCAGGGACATCTTATTCAAGAGTTTAGAAAATGACGAATGATCTCGGCGGTTGCTTGTGCGTCTTGATGCCAATTATCTAAGTCTAGTTGCATATAAACTGGCAGTTTCTCGCCTGAAGAGAATAATAAACTAACAGGCCTCACGGGAACGCGATCGGTACTTTCTCTATTGACAAGGACATCTTTAACCTCTGTCAGCGATCGCAAGGCAATTTTCGTCCCAAATAATCCCTGTTCCTTGATAGTGACGATGCCAAGTCTTTTGTCTAGCGTACATTGTACAATTTTGGCTAAATCCGAAGAGGCACAGATGGCGAATCCAATCCATAACACTATCAGAAGAAGAGAAAACACTTTTTCAGATAGCGGTTGAGATTGTCGAATCATCTCAACAATAAACAACAATCCTAATATGGGAAAGCTAGCAGCAAAGAGCCATAATCTTATTGGTCGGCTGTAGATTGCTAACTTAGTGGAGGTATTTTCTAGGATTTGCATAATTAGCACCCTTACATCTCTAAATCTATCTACATCTACTAATCACATAATTCCCAAAAATTTAGGAAAGCGATCACTATAGTTACGGAACATCACGAAAATTTAACTAAGTATGCAGATGCGATCGCAAGTAAACAAAAAATTAAATTTTGTGAATTAGATTATCAACTTAAAGCCTACAATTCTCTTTAGAGTTTAACAGACAAAGTTTTTGAGTTGTTTGACAACACTATATCGAAATTAAATTTATATAAAACTCACTTGATTTTCGATTAGCGATTGGTGATTGTTTGTAGTTGCACAAAGAGCGCAAAATTCCAATACTGGTGACTGGTGATTGGTGAACAGTTTTGTATATACTAACAAATTTATTGCCAAAGCGACGGCTAAGTGGTAAAGCTTTGACTTCGCAATGATTCATGACTTCTGCTGCTGAAGTAATATAAATTCCTCCTGGGTTATTGGAATCGCTAATCTTTTTAAAAGCGAGTTTGTTATCTTCAATGAAAGTGACGCGATCGCTAAATTTTTCAGTTCCTAAAACATTGTCTTGAAAAAATTCTGTCGTACCGCTTTGACTCGAACGAACATAGGGAATAATGTCTAAAGTGGTAAGCTATTCATTTCGCTAAACGGATAAAGTTGCAGACAGATATCAACTTCCTCTACAGATTTATTGGTCATTTTTAACACTAGGATGAATGATAGGCGATCGCACTCATTTTCCCAAGTTATAACTTTACCTCGACTGATAATTCTGACTGGAACAATATTTGATTCACTGACAGAATGATTGCTGGCTGTTCTAAAAAGTCGTCCTTGAGATTGAAGTTGCGTAAAAAAAATAGGTTCGGGTAGCTGACTAATTTGACTAGCAGGGACAAATCCTAATAGTTGTACTTTATCTAATTCTTTATTGAGTAGTTGAGCAATTTTGAGATCGAGTAAATTGAGAGAAAATTTCGGATCAGGGCAGGAGTTGGAATTAAGCTGATATGATTCATGTAACGATTATCGGATGTGGGATCGTCGGAGCCGCGATCGCCTACGAACTCAGTCGAGTACCAGGATTAAAGATTACCCTTCTCGATGAAAAAGTTCCGGCATCAGGTTCTACCGGTGCTGCACTCGGCGTTCTCATGGGAGCAATTAGCCAGAAAACAAAGGGAAGAGCCTGGAAATTGCGTCAAATCAGTCTGCAACGCTATGAAACCTTAATTCCCGAATTAGAAGTCTTAATCGGACAAAAAATTCCTTTTAATCGGCAAGGCATCGTCATGCTGTGCTTTGCTGAACAAGAGTTAGAGAAATACAAAAAATTAGTAGAAATTCGCAATTCTCAAGGATTTGATTTAGAAATCTGGAATCTAGCTCAACTTCAAGCGAAATGTCCCCAAATTGAAAATGAACGGATTATCGGTGCTGTTTATTCTCCGAGCGATCGCCAGGTAAACCCCACTCTCTTGACTCAAGCCTTAGTTGCAGGAGCGGCTATAAATGGCGTTAACTGCCAATTTGGAGTAAAAGTTCAAAAATTTACAACAACAGACCCCGATGGCTCAAATTTGCGTCGCTGCGAGCGAATTTATACCGAAGATGCAACCTTATACCAATTTGAAAAAAGGATGCGACAGATAAATTTACAGAATCGGGACTTA
>CAYTUO010000529.1:0-2691 GCA_964441015.1 uncultured Pleurocapsa sp. | reverse complement strand
CGGGTATTCGTCCTTGCCAGCCGCGAGTTATGCGAGCATGAAGATAAGCGGCAAATACGAGCCAAGTAATTAATGCCCAGGTTTCTTTAGGGTCCCAACTCCAATAAGATCCCCACGCTTCATTTGCCCAAACTGCCCCAGCAATAATGCCAATCGTCAGGAGAGGAAAGCCTAATCCAATGATGCGATAGCTAATGTTGTCGAGAGTATCAGCCAGATTTAGGCGCACTGGAGAAAGCGTTGGAGAAGTAGAAACATCAGTTTTAGTGGTAGCTAAATTGAGAACTGCTATATTTGCTCTGCTATTACCTTCTACTAAAGTAGGTGCGACAGGAATGGAATTATTGTCTGTTGTCTGATTTTCAGAAGTGGCAGCCTTGCTAGTTTGCAACAAGAGAGAGCGATCGCGATAGCCGCCAGTGCCGACAGAACTGCCATGTAGTACAACTGCTTGACCGCGAGTGACGATCAAAAACGCGATCGCCAGTAGAGAACCCACCATAAGCGCTGCATAGCTGAGCATCATGACGCTGACGTGCATCATCAACCAATTAGACTTCAGCGCGGGAACTAAAGGAGCAGAAGTTTGCATTTCTGAGGGAAGCGATAGAGCAGCAAAAGCCGTGATTCCCATTGCTACTGGGGTTGTCGCTACGCCTACTAAACGACTGCGGCTCATTCTCTCGGCAATCAGATGAACGGTTGTTATCCCCCAAGCTAGAAAAAATAGTGATTCGTAGAGATTGCTGAGGGGGAAATATCCTGCTTCTAGCCAACGAGCGCCCAGCAAAGCCGCAATACACAAATTGGCAATCCAGATACCTGCTGTTCCCAAGGCAGATAGAAAGGGAATTTCTGGAAAGGCAGCACCTCCCCAGTAAACTAGCATTGTCAGAAACAAAACCAAGAATGAGGTATTGTCTAGAATTTTCTGAAGGGTTACTAAATCCATAATTTTTAAGACAGTTTTTTAAGAGGCCAAGCCAGCCTCACTCAAGCAAAATTCGCTATCTATCCCATTGTACTAAGGACTGTTGACTCGTTTTCCTGTAATCGAGCTTTTCTAGAAACAATGAAATCCTTTCTCGCCTTTGAGCTTGTGATCAAATGTGAGAGTCTCCTGGCACCCTATTCCCTGAGCGATCGCGCCTATGAGATAATCAGAAAAATCAGCACGTCCTTGTTTAGTGCGCTGCAAGGCTTGATAGACGGCGGAGCGATTTTCAAATTCAAAAACTGAACTTTGCAGCATAGTTTCTAAAGTTTTGAGAATCTCATCCTTACTAAACTTGTAAGGCTCTCCTCTAAGAACCCAAACTAATTCGCACAGAACGATATTGGCAATAAAGCACTGTTCTCCACTCTGGATAAGTTGAGCAGACTGCTGCCATTGGGTTTCGTCATCTTTGGTCAGGTAGCGAACGAGGATGTTAGTGTCGAGTCCAATCAACCGCTCCCTCCCCAATGGCTACCTCCATCTCTTCTAATGTAGCTGCCTTCATACCGGGACGATGCAGTATTCCCGATAGAGCTTCAACAGGAACGTTAAGAGGAATAACTTTGACCTCTCCGTTTTCATCAATGACGAAATCAACCTTACTTCCTGTCTCTAGTTTGAGATAGTCCCGAATTTCTTTAGGGATAGTTACTTGTCCCTTGCTGGTGATGGTAGCACTGGTCATTACTTAAATTCATTACTATATTTTCTTACTTAATTGTAAGACATTTGTGACAGGTATTAACTTCTTGCTTTCAATAAAGCTCTTAGTCTTTTTGTGCTTTTTGAATAGCTAATTGGATATTTAATTGTGGAGAGAAATTTACTTTTACACAAGAAGCAAAAAGGCGATCGCTTTTTTCAATCTGGCAAATAATCATTGATTGACCTAACTGACTACTGACTACTGATTACTGATATCTCGGTCTTCCTAACGTCGTGATATAAAGAACCGCTTCATCTTCAGGGATACCCAAAACCTCATTTACTTGGTCATCAAAAAAGCCGCCAATACCGCTTACGCCGAGATTGAGATGAATTGCTGCCAGATTGAGTCGCTGTCCTAGATGTCCGGCATCCATATGTAAATAACGATAGACGCGATCGCCATATTTTGCCACCGCCTCCTGTAAATCTGCCGTATGGAAAACTACAGCCGCCGCATCCCTACCCAATTCTTGTCCCAGACATAAAAAATGCAACTCTCGTCTCAAGTTTTTGAAGCGAATTTGCCGTAACTCTTGAGCTTTTGGAGCATAGTAGTAACAGCCTTCCTCCAACCCCGTCACGCCAGACACTGCCACAAAGGTTTCAATTAAATCTAAATCGAAATAGTCAGGAGACGGATCTAATCCCTGTTCGACATAATCTTGAGGATGATAGGTAAAATTCAGTAAAGCTTTGAGTTCCGCTAGCGTTAAATCTTCGCCGCTATAGGCCCGTGTAGAACGTCTTTTTAAGATAGTGCTTTCTAAATATGACAACTGTTCTCCCCAAGCAATCGGATTGGTTTTTGTGGAAATTTTCAGACAAAAGGGAAAATTATATTTGTCTTCTAAAGAGGTTTCCGCTTTCTCTTCTTCTGGAATAGCTGGGGGTTGAGCGGAAGCGATTTCAGTCGCTTTATGGAAATAACCAAGTATAGCGGTTTTCAATTGGGTGGCTCATAATAACAGCAGTGGGTAAACCAGCCA
>CAYTUO010000528.1:0-2692 GCA_964441015.1 uncultured Pleurocapsa sp. | reverse complement strand
TTTGTCCCTCTCAAAATAGGTAAAGATCGCTCAATAACTGATGTTATACTCAAACCGTTTATTGTAGTAATTAAATCTAGATAACAAACTCTTACGTGACCATCGACTCTCTTCTCCAACCCTTTCAACGCTTTGGCGTTCATCTCGGTTTAGAACGCATCCATCGCCTGTTAGCTGCTTTAGGAAATCCTCACCATCAATTCCCTATTATTCATGTAGCGGGAACCAATGGCAAAGGTTCGGTTTGTGCTTATTTGTCGGCGGTACTGACAGCAGCAGGATACCAAGTTGGACGCTATATCTCTCCCCATTTAGTTGATTGGACTGAACGCATTTGCATCAACGAAAAACCAATTTCTACCGCCGCTTTAGCAGAAATTATCCAACAAGTTCAAGGGGCAATCGATCCTAGTCAAGAAAGTCCGACTCAATTTGAAGTCATTACGGCTGCGGCTTGGTTATATTTTGCCCGATCTCAGGTAGATGTTGCCGTTATAGAAGTAGGATTAGGAGGACGGTTGGATGCAACGAATGTTTGCAGCAATCCTTTAGTTAGCGCCATCACTTCTATCAGTCGCGAACACTGGCAAGTCCTCGGCCCAACCCTGGCAGACATTGCAGGCGAAAAGGCAGGGATTCTCAAACCCACTTGTCCTGCGGTTATTGGCCATCTTCCAGACGAAGCAAAAGCAGCAATCGCCTCGCGAATTGAACAATTAAATTGTCCTGTTGTCTGGGTTGAACCTGCACGGGAAATCCTAAAATCGGGTGAAGTGATTAGATACGCGCAATATCAAGGAATTGAATATCCGTTGCCCTTATTAGGAGAAATGCAGTTAATGAATTCGGCAATCGCGATCGCATCTGTGCAAATTCTACAGCAACAAGGTTGGAAAATTCCACTAGAAGCCATTCAAACCGGAATGTCAAAAACTCGCTGGTTAGGGCGCTTGCAATGGACAACCTGGAAAAATTATCCTCTCCTCATCGATGGGGCACACAATCCCGCCGCCGCCCAAGCTTTGCGCCAATACGTCGATACTCTCAATAAACCGGTTGCTTGGGTGATGGGTATCCTATCTACTAAAGAGCATCAAGCTATTTTTCAAGCTTTACTGCGACCTGACGAGCATCTCTACCTTGTCCCAGTTCCTGACCATAGTACTGCCAATCGGGAAGCTTTGGCAACACTTGCAGCAACCATTTGTCCAAAGTTAGGGGGTATTCACACCTTCTCCAATCTTTTTACAGCTTTGGATACAGCGAGGCAAAACCATCGAGATCGCGCGATCGTTTTATGTGGTTCTTTGTATTTATTAGGATATTTTTTGCAACACAACAGTTAATTATGATACTTTTTTAGGACATAGAAAGGATTAAACAAGAAAAGTTTTTGAACATCGCACTGATAACTGATAACTGTTTACTGATAACTGATTGAGTCATGCTTGCAAAAAGAATTTTGCCCTGTTTGGATGTTAATGCAGGTCGCGTTGTCAAAGGCGTAAATTTTGTCAATCTTAAGGATGCTGGCGATCCGGTAGAGTTAGCAAAAATTTATAATGATGCGGGCGCAGATGAGTTAGTGTTTTTGGATATTACGGCAACCCACGAAGATCGGGGCATTATTATTGATGTCGTTTATCGGACGGCCGAACAAGTTTTTATTCCTTTAACGGTAGGTGGCGGCATTCAATCCTTAGAAACTATTAAAAATTTGTTAAGAGCAGGAGCGGATAAAGTTAGCATTAATTCAGCAGCAGTACGCAACCCCGATTTTATCAATCAAGCGAGCGATCGCTTTGGCAAACAGTGTATTGTAGTAGCTATTGATGCCAGACAGCGTAAAGATCCTAGCAATCCTGGGTGGGATGTTTACGTGCGAGGAGGACGGGAAAATACAGGCATAGACGCGATCGCCTGGGCCAAGGAAGTAGAAAAACGGGGCGCAGGAGAATTACTAGTCACTAGCATGGATGCCGATGGAACCCAGGCAGGATACGATCTAGCGTTAACTCGCACTAGTGTCGAACAAGTGGAAATTCCCGTCATTGCTTCTGGGGGGGCAGGCAACTGCCAACACATTTATGAAGCACTCACAGAAGGCAGGGCAGAAGCGGCACTATTAGCTTCCCTGTTACATTACGGACAATTAACCATCTCAGAAGTGAAAACCTATCTGCAAGACCGTCAAGTCCCTGCACGGGTACTCTGAGAGTAGATATTTAGACATTCTTAAGCTTAGAGGAGAACATTCTCTACCTTAAAATTATGTATTAGAATAGACTAAAGTTAACATTTTTTAAAATATGTTGATACCTATTCTCATATTTGATGTGGCTTTAGTCGCATGGTCGCTTCATCTGATGCAAGAGGCGATCGATCAGCAGGAGTTTTCTTTAATGCTGGCGGGTACGCTAGTTGCTCTTGCTGCTGCGGCAATGCTAGTCGTGTATTTCCTGATGGGGCATTGTTTGAGCTATTTGACTTAAGTTACTTACCGTTGCTAAGGGTAGGCGCGATCACTTAGTGCATTTAGATTATTTTTCTGATTAAGTTAATTACTAAACACTTGACGAAAAAGAATAATTTAAGGCATCATGAAAAATGCGCGTTACGGGGTTATAGCTCAGTTGGTAGAGCACTGCAATGGCATTGCAGGGGTCACCGGTTCAAGTCCGGTTAGCTCCAT
>CAYTUO010000527.1:0-2701 GCA_964441015.1 uncultured Pleurocapsa sp. | reverse complement strand
AGAAATGGATGGATCTGGACTACCTAACAATCGTCCCGTTGAGGCGAGTCATCTAAAAGTCGTTAGCACTTATACTTCTGTTGGTGGGGTGCGTCCAGTTGTGGCTAGCGGAATGGAGATTAGCAGTACTCTGGCTATCTCTGGAAATCGTCCCATAGCTTTAAGCCATCTCAATATCAGCGAAACCTATTCGGTAATGGGAAATCGCCCTGTTGCTTCTAACGAGATTGACGATCCCGCAACGCTGATGGGCTTTTTAGATTAATCGCGATCGAGTCCTAAACAAATAACTTGCTATACCTTAATTTGCCTCGCTTTACTTCTAGATAAGAGCGAGGATTTTTATGCGTTTGAGCCATCCGTTTCGGTTAAAATCGTTAAGGCGATCGCTTAACTGAGTTACAGGAGAAGTTCGCTTTGCTGACTATTGGTGTCAATATCGATCACGTTGCTACTATTCGACAAGCACGACGGACAGTCGAACCCGATCCCATTGCTGCTGCCGTTTTAGCCGAATTAGGGGGTGCAGATGGCATTACTGCCCATTTACGGGAAGATCGCCGCCACATCCAAGATCGAGACGTGCGACTCTTGCGGCAAACGGTACGCACTCACTTAAACTTAGAAATGGCAGCCACCGAGGAAATGGTCGCGATCGCGCTCGATCTCAAACCCGATTATGTCACATTAGTCCCCGAAAAGCGGGAAGAGGTGACAACAGAAGGAGGACTGGATGTCATTGGCGGAGGCGATCGCCTCAGCAAGGCAGTTGACCAGTTACAAAGTGCCGGAATTCCTGTAAGCTTGTTTATTGATGCCGAACCTGCCCAAATCGAAGCAGCAGCAAAGACAAAAGCAAAATTTATCGAACTGCATACGGGGAAATACGCGGAGGCACACGATGAAAAAACTCGCCAACAAGAATTATCTTTGTTGCAGCAAGGATGCGAACAAGCGATCACGTTGGAGTTGCGCGTCAATGCTGGACATGGATTAACTTATTGGAATGTCTATCCCGTTGCCTCCATTCCTGGGATGGAAGAACTCAACATCGGTCATGCTATTATTAGTCGGGCGGTACTAGTCGGCATGGAAAGAGCCGTTCGCGAAATGAAACTTGCTATGCGTGGTGACTGGTGACTGGTGAGAAGGTGAACGGTGACTGGGAGTGTGGGGAGTGTGGGGGGACAAGGGGGACAAGGAGGACAAGGGAGACAAGGAGACAGAGGAGCAGGGGAAGCAGAGGAAGAATTTCCCAATCACCAATCACCGATCACCGATCACCAATCACCAATCACCAATAACTAAGGACTAAGGACTAATGACTAAATACTATTACATTCTAGCCAGTCAAAAATTTTTATTAGAAGAAGAACCCTTAGAAGAAGTGCTAAGGGAACGCACGCGAGATTATCAAGAAAAAAATAAAGAAATTGACTTTTGGTTAAGAAAGCAACCTGCATTTTTAGAAACCCCAGAATTGGCTGAAGTTAAAGGAAAATGCCCTCAACTACCAGTAGCAATTATTTCTACTAATCCACAGTTTATTACTTGGTTGAAATTACGTTTGGAATATGTCATTACAGGAGAATTTGAAGCCCCTTCTGCCACGATTCCCGATCCATTAGCTTCGCTAGAAACGGTTTCTTAACTATCTACAATCGATTGTAAAGATAGAATATTCATGTTGCGATCGCTAATCAGCTAACCTTTTTTTCCTAAAAGCATCTATATGATGGATAAAAGCTGCTTAAAATACTACTAAGCAGTAGAGTAAGTGTTAGTGCTGACTGATGTTACAGACAACTGTAGGCGATCGCAAGCAGAAAAAAACACCTAAATTCCCCCTGCGCCTTGTCCTGCTGATTCCCTTTTTGTTGCAAATTTCTGCGGCGGTAGGGTTGACAGGATATTTTTCCTTACGCAACGGACAGAAAGCAATTAACAATCTGGCCAATCAGTTAGAGAGGGAAGTTAGCGCTCGCATTGACCAGCATCTAGATGCCTATTTGTCAAGTCCCCCCGCGATCGTTCAGATCAACGCAGATGCCGTCCGCTTAAACTTACTGAACCTGCAAGACTTTGAAGGATCGGCGCGTTATTTCTGGAGACAGATGCAGGTGTTCGACGTGGGGTATATTTATTACGTCCTGCCGACAGGTGACTCAGCATCGTCTGGATACGATCCCTACTTCAATCAGATTGTCGTCGATCGCATTGTTCCAGGAAAAGGGATTACTACCTATGCCACGGATAGCCAAGGCAACCGCACCAAAAAGCTAATCGTCATAGAAGACTACGAGCCTAGAACAGATCCTGCTTATACAGATCCGGTTCGGGTAGGCAAACCGATTTGGTGTCAAATTTATCATTGGGATGAATTTCCCGATATCCTAGCTATTTCTTTCGCCTATCCTCTCTACAGCGATACTCAGCAGTTATTAGCAGTCCTCAACGTCGATCTCATTCTCTCGCAAATTAGCGATTTCTTGCGCGAACTAGAAATTAGCCCACAAGCCAAAACGTTTATCATCGAGCGCAATGGGTTATTGGTAGCCAGTTCTTCTACCGAGCCGCCTTTTGAGATGGTTAAGGGCGAAGCAAAAAGACTCAAAGCGACAGAAAGTCAAGACAGGCTAATTCAAGCAACTGCTCAATATTTAAGCAAAAATTTTCCCAATCTTCGCCAAATCAAAACCAG
>CAYTUO010000526.1:0-2704 GCA_964441015.1 uncultured Pleurocapsa sp. | reverse complement strand
AGCGCAAATTTTACGGACTGTGGACGTTTGATCGCGCCAAGGTTGAAAAAGCCGCAGCCATCTTAATCGAACGGATGCGCCCCTACAATAACCCACTAGCTGATCGCATGGCTCAATTGCAAGAACAAATTGCCGCTACTGTGACTTCGATTCCTACCGATCTGACAGGGATTGTCGCTCGAATTGTCACCTATTTACAAACCAGCCAGCAGCAACTCGTAACGGTTAATCGTCAAACGCGGGAACTGGTAGAATTGGGAGGACAGGCGCTACGACTCAATCGCAACTTAGCCGCCAGCAAATTGCAAGCCTTTCTGAGAATGGCACAACGAGTAGACGAACGCGATCGCGATAATCCCGTTGCTTCGCTTCAAGTGGCCGCATTAGCAGAAACCATCGGACAAATTCTCGATTTACCGACGCTTAAGTTGAGGCGACTGCGCCTTGCTGGACTGTTGTATCGCATTGGTTTAGCTGAAGCACCGATCGAAGTTTTTTCCCACACGGCTAGCCAATTGGATGAATCAAGTCTGGCTTTCTGGCGCGATCGCGCTGTCTTGGGAGCCAAACTCTTATCGACGATGCCTGAACTCGCACCCGTTACTGAGATTGTCCTGCATCAGTTGGAACACTGGGATGGGAGTGGTAAACCCAATGGCTTAAAAGGAGAAGAAATCGCGATTGAATCTCGAATTCTCAGCTTGGTAGCCTATTTTCAGGAACTAACCCAACCGAGAGGCGAGCGATCGGCTCTTAATTTGACAGAAGCTCTAGAAAAATGTCAAAACTATAGCGGTACTCGTTTCGATCCTGCTTTAATAGAAACCTTAACCACCGTAATTCGCCTTGCAGAAATCGGCTTGATGCAATTACCCGATCGCCCCAGTCAATCACCGACAGTTTGGCTAGAAGAAACTACTAACGCCAGTCCAGCAAAATCCGAAGTAACTAATATCAGTAATCAGTAATCAGTGAATGGTGACTGGTGATTGGTGATTGGTGATTGGGAGCAGAGGAGCAGAGGAGCAGAGGAGAAACAATCCTTTCATCCAAAATCCTTTCATCGGGAGAATCCAAAATCTAAAATCCAAAATCGGGAATGACTCATAACACTTTAGATATAACAGCTATTCGTCAAGGCAAAGTAAAAAACCTCGTCCATGCCAATCTTGCTGGAGCCGATTTAGCAGGAGCGAAGTTAGCTAATGTAGATTTATCCCAAGCTAATTTAGCAGGAGCCACCTTAACGGGAGCGAATTTGCGAGGTGCTATTTTGCGTGCTCACCTGCGAGGTGCAGACTTGACGGGAGCCGATTTAACTGGGGCAGATTGTCGCAACGCTGACTTGCGCGGGGCAATTCTTCTAGACGTGCAATCTTCTCAAATTAGTTTTGCAGGGGCATTTTTAGGAGGTGCGATTCTCAGTCATTTAGATTTGAGCAGTGCAGATTTTCGAGGAGCCGATTTGCGGGGGGCCACCCTGGTAGGCGCTCAATTGGATCGGGCAGATTTTAGCAATGCTAATCTATCGGGAGCCGATCTGTCGCAAGCTGATTTAGAAGAAGCTAACTTGAGCGGTGCTATTTTGCGGGGGACAAATTTAACGAAAGCCAATCTATTGTGTGCCCTAGTCGAGCAAGCGATGTGGACTGGTACGCACCTAGAAGGAGCTTGCCTAGAAGGAACTCCTTTAATAGAGATGTTACCTTGATTTTTTTATTCCTGAAGTGGGTACTGGATCGTAACCGCCAGGATGAAAAGGATGACACCGCAAGATCCGTCTAATGGCTAGCCAGCCTCCCCGTAATGCTCCAAATCGTTCAACAGCTTCTAAGGCATATTGGGAGCAAGTAGGATGAAAGCGACAAGTGGGCGGAAAGAGGGGAGAAATAAGGAGTCTGTAACCTTTAATGAGCCAGATTAACAAAATTTTCATTGAAAGTTCACTTGCGATCGCAGCACGGTCTAACACTATACACTCTAATATTGAATGTTTAATTTAGAGGAATAATATTAACCCAATCTTGATAGTCAGAATCTTGATTCTTGGTTATAGCCGTTAATTTTTCTTTTAATTTATTTGTAATGGGCCTTTCTTCTGGCAATTCAAACCTTTCTATTCTTTGAATCGGAGTAACTTTAGCTGCCGTTCCACTCAGAAAAACTTCATCAGCAATAAACAATTCTGATTTATCAATAGGTCTTTCTACGACAGGAATTCCCATATCTTTCGCGAGAGTTAAAACACTATCTCTTGTAATTCCTTCAAGAATATCTTGGTCGTATCCAGGGGTAATTAATTGTCCGTTTCTAACCATAAAAATATTCATTCCAGTAGCTTCGCAGACTTTCCCCTGAGAGTTCATTAAAATGGCTTCGTCAAAACCTGATTCTACCGCTTCCGTTTTGGCCAAAGCAGAAGTAATGTAAGCAGCAGTAATTTTTCCTCTGAGGGGGAAACTGCGATCTTCTTGACGATACCAAGAACTAATGCGACAACTTACACCCCCAGAAGCTAAATAGTCTCCCATGACTAATCCATAGACTAAAAAATCTTTCTCAATATTGTGAAGTCTCGGTGCAATTCCTAACCCAGAACTATAGACGAGAGGCCGAATATAAAAAGATTTATCTGGATTAGTTTCCTTATCAAAATTCTCGTCGTTCTTTAAAAATTTCTTATTTATTTGCACGAAATCTTTGA
>CAYTUO010000525.1:0-2719 GCA_964441015.1 uncultured Pleurocapsa sp. | reverse complement strand
ACTCCCCACACTCCCCACACTCCCCACACTCCCCACACTCCCAATCACCAATCACCAATCACCAATCACCAATCACCAATCACCGTTAAAGCCAATTGCCCACCAGAACGAAAGGTGCCCAGTAAAAAGGATGTTGGAATTGAGATGACTGAACTAAAGTGAGTTGAGCCTGACGAAGTGCTTCTGCTTTGTTAATCTGAGCTTGGGTGAGTTCTCGATAGAATTCAGTCATCAGTAAGGCAGTAGATTCATCTTTGACTGCCCAGAGGGTAGCTAGGGTGCTGCGAGCGCCAGAACGAACTGCCATACCTGCTAAGCCTAGAGCAGCCTGCTTGTCTCCTGCCGCCGTTTGACAGGCACTGAGAACCAATAACTCAACAGGATTGGAGTCCCCTCGTTCGCGAGATCGCAACAGGTTTTGGAATTCTCTGACTTTAATGGGTGTATCCCAAGCCAGAACGAATGTCTCATCAGGGTTGGAGCCAAACTGACCGTGTGTTGCCAAGTGAACGATGGGAGAGGGAGTCTCTTCAATTTGCTTTTCAAAGTTGAGTCGAGTAAATTGGCGATCGAGCAGTTGTTGGGTAGGCAGTTCGGAGGCGATTTCTGCTAATTCTACCTTGACCCCTGGCAGTGCTGAAAAGCCTTGATTGGCCTCGCTAACCCCAGCCGTGACGGCCGTGAGTCTTTCTCCGTCTAAAGATTGTGCTGCCAAGAGTTGCAATCCTGGCGTGAGAGCGATTCGATATTTCTCGACGAGATACTGTTGGCCGTTGTAAAGTGCCGCCATCGGTAAGTTTCGCAGGAAACCATCTAGAACGAAGACTAGGGTTTTAATATTATTTTGCTCTAATGTGGCTTGAGCAGGTCGGATCAGCCAATCGTAAACTTGTTGAGACAGGCGCAAGCGGATTTGGTTGGAAAAAGCCGGGTTGAGGGATTGGAGCAGTTCTTCTAAAGTGTTTTCTATCTCCTGCTGCGATCGCTGAGTTTCGTAGTAGTCGAGGGGTTGACCGGGTACGGACAGAATAACCGCTAAGCGATCGGACAAGATAATGGGATAGATAACAGCAGCCGCGCGATCGACTTCATCAATTTGTTTGGGGCGAGCATCTAAACAAGCTTCCCGAAAGAAGTTTTCGAGTTCTGCTAGTTGCAGCGATTCAATGACATCGCGAGCTTGCTTGAGATTATTTTGACTTGGTTTTGCCTCTTTAGTTGAGGAAGTTAGCAAAAGTTTGACTAAATTGCGATAGATGGGTTCTACACTTTCCCGAAAGGAAAATTGTATGTCAGGTTTAACCGCCACTAAATCGCTGCGGAGAGATTGAAGGGTGTTGACGGCTTCTTGGTTGACCGCGATCGCACCTGGAATGTCTCCTTTCGCTTCCAAAATTCTTCCGAGTTGCCATTGCCACTGATAGGCAATATCAGACGCATTAATGGTTTGAGCCAATTGTAGTGCTTGTTCGGTTAAATTTTGAGCGTCTGTCCATTGTTGTTTCTGTTCGTACAATTTTCCTAAAGTTCCCAAGGCATAAGATTCTGCCCTGCTGTCTTTAAGGATTCTAGCTTCTTGGACAGCTTTGACTAAAATTTTGGCAATTTCAAGGTTTTTTTCGGTTTTATTCTCCCATTTCATCAGATTCTCAGCAAAATTCACTTGAGCGTAAATGGTTCTGCGACTGGGAGTTAAGGTCAAAAGGCGCGATTGAATTTGAGACAACAAAACTTGAGCATCTTGCCCTTGTTGCGTTTCTAGCAAAAGATTCAACTGATTGAGTTGCGCTTCGAGTTGGGAAAGGGAGTTAGAAGCAGTGACGGCGGCTTGTTGATAGAATTTTAAAGCCTCTTGGAACTTACCTAACGCTCTGGCCGTATTTCCCAAGCTAAACAAGGTAGCGCTAGTTTCCTCGCGATCGGGAAGGGTTTGGCTAATCGCCAAACCCTGCTGCAAAATTTTCTGGGATTCTTCTAGATCTCCTACCAGTTGGAAAGCGACTCCGAGACTACGCAGTCCAGTAACTTTGAAGGAGGAATCGGGTTGTATCTGTAGCTGTTGTCGCACTTGTTCTAAAATTAAGCGCGATCGCCGATAAAGTCCCAAGTTTCGTAAGGCCTGTGCTTGGTTAATCTGACTTCCTAGTATCCCCGTTTCGTCGCCAGCTTCCCTGTAGCGTTTTTCTGCTTTCTGCCAAGTATTGAGCGCTTCTTCTGTTTGTCCCTTCGCTAGCTGTAGGTTTCCTTGAGTATTGAGAACTTGAGCCAGGAGCATATCATTATCCTTAACTTGCAGACTCAGTTCTAGACTTTGGGCAATCGCCTTTTCTGCTTGTTCCCATTGTCCCAATTCTTGATAAGCTAGGGATAGATAACTTAAGCTTAAGGCTTGGTTACGAGAGTCCCCTTCGGCTTGATAAGCTTGTACTGCTTTTTGCCAAGCGTTAACGGCTTCAGAAAATTGTCCAGCTTGGTATTGTTTTTTTCCTTCTTCGAGAAAGGCTTTTGCGTCGCTGACTTGCTGAACGATTGGCGTAACTGGGGAATGCTGAGCGACGGACGGAAAAACAATAGTCACTAATAATAGTGTTAGTACGCCCAAAAAAATGTAGCGATAGATTAATTTCAGGCGCAATTGCCAACCAGAAAAATATTTCCCAACCATTTTATCTTGAGTGAGCAAGAAGACCCCCGATTTATCGGGGGATGAATTGCGGAC
>CAYTUO010000524.1:0-2743 GCA_964441015.1 uncultured Pleurocapsa sp. | reverse complement strand
GAGTTGGTAAGAAGCCCCCACTTGCTGCTCCCGCAGAAGTGGTGGGAGTATTCACGCAAAACGGCGACGTAATAAAGGTTGAATTGCCAACAATACTAACGCATCAAAAGCAAGCAGAATTAGAAGTACGCTGCTAAAGTTGAACGATGCCCAAGGAGTCTGCAAGACCATACTGTTGAATGTCCAGTCGTTGTGGAGATAGAGATAGCGAATGGGATCGATCGCATAGGTTAGGGGATTTAGGCTAGCCACTATCTGCAACCATCCTGCCATAAAGGAAAGTGGGGCTAAAGCGGTACTGGCAAAGAGCAAGGGCAAGTTAGTGACAAAGATGACGGCGATTAACTCAATATGACCGGGCAAAGCAAAGGCTAACCCCAGACTCAATGCTGTGACTCCCAGAACGATGAGAAAGACAATTAAGGCAATTGTTCCCAATCCGGCTAGACTGGGCAAACCGGCTTCTAAAAAGGCGCTAGCGCCCACAATTACGGCAGTTTGGATAAAACTCAGGACGATAATGTAAATCGTAGAAGCGGCCACAATCGAGTAACGAGAGGCTAAAGGCGCAACTAAAAGACGGTTGAGAAAACCAAATTCGCGATCAAACATGATGGGTAAGCCTGCATTCAATGCCCCAGAAAAGGCAGTAAAGACAATGACCCCAGGGGCGAGAAATTTAGCATAGCTAAGGTTATCGCCGAATAAGCCACCCGGAGCCTTGTAAAACAACGCGCCAAACAAGATTAACCACATAAAAGGCTGGATAACGCCAGCGATGAGGGTTGAGGGACGGCGTTTCAGTTGAATGAATAGACGCTTGGTGAGGGCTAGGGTTTCTTGGAGAAATTCTCCTAGTTCATTTCTAGTTTCATTAACCTGGGTTTCTCTTGAGAGATTCGGTGCTAAACTCGACTCGAATTTAGAGGGTGCGATCATTTGACTCATAATCTATTTTTTCCTTTTTATCTTTGAGAATTCAGCATTCACATGGGAAAAATTCATCTCATTTCTTGTTTTTTCTCTGCCTTTAAATCGCGACTTCCGGCGGCTGCTATTTCTGCATCCATTAACGTTCGTCCTGTCGCCGCTAGATAAACATCGTCGAGACTGGGGCGAGATTGTGCCATGCTAAAAATGGGCAAGCCAACGGTTTGTAAAGATTGTTCGATTTTGCTCAGTGGGTTGCTCCCAGGAGTTACCACGAGGTTGAGAGAATTTCCTTGAGCGCTGTTGATAATGACTTCCTCTACAAATGGTAGAGATTGTAGAATTTCCTTGGCTTTTTGGGCTTCTTCAGTGGGGGAAAATTCCCGAATTCGCAAAGTAACGCGATCGCCGCCTACTCTATCTTTTAACTCTGATGGCGTTCCTTGGGCAATGACCGTTCCGCGATCGATAATTGCCAAGCGATCGGCAAGCGCGTCGATTTCTTCGAGATAATGACTGGTAATCAGTACCGTCGTCCCGGCTTCTCGCAATTTACGCAGAAAATCCCAGACAATCAAACGACTTTCGATATCTAATCCAACTGTAGGTTCATCTAGGACTAACACTTCGGGTTGATGAAGCAAACCCGCCGCCAAATCGAGGCGCTTTTTTAATCCTCCCGAATACGTTCCTGTTGTCTTATCCGCATACTCTTCTAAGCCAAGTAAACTGAGCAATTTCTCTATGCGCTCCTTGGCTTTATCTTTTGGTAAATGATAAAGTGCGGCTTGTAGCTGAAGGAGTTCCCGTCCTGTCAATACCTTATCGAGCGCCACTTCTTGAGCCACATAACCCAGTCGCCTGCGTGCGGCTTTTGGGTTATCGATGACAGAAATCTCCCCAACCTCAATTTTTCCAGAATCGGGTTTAGCCAGGGTACACAGACAGCGAATCGTCGTGGTTTTCCCAGCACCATTGGGCCCGAGTAAGCCAAATATTTCTCCAGGCTGGACTTTCAAGGAAATATCTTTAACAGCTTCTACAGAACCATATCGTTTTTTTAGGTGTTCGATAACAACGGCAGGAGCCATAAACGTTTCTGCGATCAGATCGCTACACAATTCTCAACAATCCTATTGTAGGCGCTGAGAGGGGGAATCAGTTATCAGTTATCAGTTATCAGTTATCAGTTATCAGTTATCAGTGAACTAATTTCCAATCACCAATCACCAATCACCTTCTCACCAAGGACTAAGGACTAAATTTTTATTCTTCTAATTCTTCTAATTCTTCTATCAACAATTCTTCTAAAATAGGTTGCATTTGTCGCTCGTCTGGAGATACTAATTCTATCTCTCCTTGCTGGTTATATTTTGCTAAAAATAGTAGAGGGGATAAAGGCGTATAAATTGAATACTTATGCTCCTGAGAATAGAAACTTGCTAAAAACTGCAATTCTTCTGGCTCTAATGGTTTATCTTCTGAATCAATTTCTAAAGTAATAATTTCATCGTCTTCTAGAGGAGGTAATTCTCCGCTCACTGTGAGGGTATAGGCAGTATTTCTAAGCGTTAGATCTAGTTCCGCTAATACGGCTTTAGCATCTGCAAAGATTTGTTCGATTTCTTCGCTATCTTCTATGAGAATGGCATCGGAAAATTCCTCTTCGTCTTCTCCATCCCAGGCAAGAATAACGACTGGCGTATCGACGGGCATTAGTAGCAAATAGGTTGTATACTCTGCTTCTAGAGAATTTTCAACATAACATTCTAGCGATCTACCCTCTTCATCAGTTAGGGTGACTTTTTCTTCA
>CAYTUO010000523.1:0-2746 GCA_964441015.1 uncultured Pleurocapsa sp. | reverse complement strand
TGAGGCTCTTTCTAACCGTCTGCAATTACGAGGCGCGATCTACATCCGCTCTCTGACTCCTGAGCAGGTTAATCAATATTTGGATGCGGCTGGTGAACAACTAGGAGCAGTCAAAACTTTGCTGGCTGAAGATACCGCACTGCAAGAGCTAGCA
The DNA here is from genome assembly GCA_964441015.1 of uncultured Pleurocapsa sp. Lineage (GTDB taxonomy): Bacteria > Cyanobacteriota > Cyanobacteriia > Cyanobacteriales > Microcystaceae > Hydrococcus. The sequence continues at coordinate 2,592 of CAYTUO010000523.1, read as the reverse complement.
AAATCTCCTCTAACGCTTAGTGTCATGACGCTAGCATATCAAGGCAAAAAGGTTGAAGAGCTACGTCAAACGGGTTCAGTAGAAACACGCCGTCAACACCTGTTCAACGCTTATATTGAGCGGATGTTCAAGCGTAAGGGTGCGAAACAGCAATACCCAAAAGATCGGGTAATCCACCGGCTATCTTGGCTGGCACAACGAATGTCTCAATCATCTCAATCTGTCTTTTTAATTGAGCAAATGCAGCCGACATGGTTACAGACTAAGGTTCAGAATAGACTTTATCGATTTGGAAGTATGCTAATTGGAGGACTTCTTATCGTTTTGATATTGTGGCCAATTTATGCGTGCGATCCACTTCGGCAGTATAGTTCTAGTGCTTGGGGTCAGGGGTCATTTCAACGTGGTGGGTTTGTTAATGCTGTGACGTGGGGATTAATTTTAGGACTAATTTTCGGATGGGGTAAAGCAGAAATAAAAACATTCGAGACTCTGACCTGGCCCTGGAAAAAAACATGGAAGGATTTGTTTGTTGGATTATTTTCTGGACTCAGGTTGGGACTAATTTTTTCCTTAGCTTTAGGACTAATATATGGACTTTTGAGAGGTTCTGAAGGATCGCCTTTTTATCTGGGTACAATATTTGCAAACTATGGAACGGATTTGCCAGGATTGAAGTGGGGAATAGGGTATGGACTGAGTTTGGGAATGAGTATAGGGCTGACTTTGGGGCTGATAAATGCTCTCAAAGGCTCTGAAATAGAAACTAAAACTATTCCCAACCAGGGCATTTGGAGATCGGCGATGAATGTCATAATGCTTGGGTTTATCAACTGGCTAATTTTTGTTCCGATTTATTGGTTTAATACACAGTTGATTATTATTTTTTATAAGGGATTGATTTTCAACATATCGGCTTGGGGGGAAAACTCACCGGTCGATTTAATAACTCCTGGGCTGAGATGGGGATTGATGTTGGGATTAATCTTTGGTGGCGGACTAGCCTGCATCAGACATTTCACCTTGCGACTCATCCTTCAACGCAACAATTACATGCCCTGGAACTATGCTCGTTTCCTCGACTACACTGTTGATCGCATTTTTTTGCAAAAGGTTGGCGGCGGTTACATCTTTATTCATCGGATGCTACTGGAACATTTTGCTCAATTGAACGCTTCTCATTTAAGCGATATCGATCGCGGCGCAATCGATCCTTCAATTCCTGTTCGCAATCATCTTTGCTGTTGCCATTGCGGTTGTACAAATCCGGTTCAGTTTAATTTTTGTACCAAGTGTGGAATGCGACTGATTAAACAGAGATAGAGTGAAACCGACAGATGAAATAGTTGATTCGATCGCCCTTTTCTTCGCCGCTTCTCCTCTCCTAATCTTATTCGCCATGGCCGGATTGACGATCCAGAAAGCCTCAAGTTAGCCGCACCAGTACCGCTAACTCTTCATCCGGCGGCGGTGTATTTGGATTCAATAGGTTCTGGTTCGGTGCGTACCATGCGCCAATCTTTAAATGCGATCGCGAACCTTCTGACGGGAGGCGAATGCGATGCGATGACCCTAGACTGGTCTAAACTGCGCTATCAGCATACGTCAGCCATCCGCACGTCCCTTAAACAAAGATTAGCCCCAGCGACAGCTAACAAAATGCTTTGTGCATTGAGACGAGTTTTAAAGGAAGCGCTTAGACTAGACTTGATCGACCCACTCGACTATGCTAAAGCTGTGGATTTAGGAAGTATCAAGGAACATAAAAAATTAAAGGGCAGGGCATTAAGCCAGTTGGAAATTGCGACGCTGATGGAAGCTCTAAGCAGTCGGCAAAATCCCATTGATAGACGAGATGCTGCCCTGATTGCCATTCTGCGCGGTGCTGGTTTGCGACGGGCTGAAGTAGTCAAGTTGGAATTAAAAGATTTTAGTGCTTCTGCTGGGTCTTTGGAGATTCAACAGGGCAAGGGCGGCAAGGATAGAACTGTGTATCTGCCCGATGTGGCAACAGAAATGGTTCAGCGCTGGATTGAGATTAGAGGGACTTCGCCTGGTGCGTTACTTTGTCCTATCAGGAAAAACGGAAGAATCGAGATTCGACCGATGACTTCAGATGCCGTGCTGAAAATTCTTCGCAGACGGGCGGCGAAAGTTGGGATTGCGTCATTTAGTCCTCATGATTTCAGACGGACGTTTTGTTCGGATTTGTTGGACGCGGGCGTTGATATTGTGACGGTGCAGAAATTAGCGGGTCATGCCAGTCCGGTTACTACGGCGAAATATGACCGACGCGGGGAAGAGACGAAACGTAAGGCAGTACAGAAGTTGGGGTTTTAGGGAAAGACTTTGTCATTAACATCTGCGTCTCATTAATCCGAACGGGAACAGGAATCAACTGTGGTAAGCCAAAAACTAAGAAGCACCCCCCAAATCGGAGAGTGCTTTTTGATGAAATTATTTAGTTCTAGACCAGACCTTAGCCATTGATAGCCGGAGCCGTTAAAGCTACAGGAGCCATCTCGCCACTTGCCAAGTCTAAGGGGAAGTTGTGAGCGTTGCGCTCGTGCATTACTTCCATCCCGATTCCTG
>CAYTUO010000522.1:0-2754 GCA_964441015.1 uncultured Pleurocapsa sp. | reverse complement strand
GTGAATACTCCCACCACTAAACCCTGACGGGTTCTAGTGTGGGCTTCCTACCAACTCCAGCTATTGCTTCGGATATTAAGTAGGCTTTATTGACGGGTATTCCCACCGCCAAGTGTTTTATATTTATAGCTGCATTGACATCTCTACACAATACTATTCCACAGTTATCACATTCGTGGATTCTATCTTTTAGCTCCTTTGGTACTTTATGTCCGCAATTAGAGCAATGTTGAGATGTTCCATTGGGGTTAACTTCTACCGTTAATACTCCAGCTTTTTCGGCTTTGAGTTTTAAGATTTCTAGAAATTGTCCCCAACCCGCATCAAGAATAGACTTAGCTAGATTGGTTTTAGCTAGTCCTTTTATATTTAGCTTCTCATAAGCAATCACATCAGCTTTTTTAACGAGATGAGTGGCTGTTTTATAATGAAAATCTTTTCTGTTATTGGATACTTTTTGATGAACTTTTCCTAATTTGACTACTGCTTTCTTACGGTTTTTACTCCCCCTCTTTTTTCGTGAAACTTTCTTTTGCTTTATTCTTAATCTTTTCTGAGCCTTCCGATAGGGTTGTTGAATTTCAATTTCTTCACCTTCACTATCAACTAGAAAAGATTTTAGCCCCATATCAATACCGATGGTATTTCCCAGAGTAGGGACAGTATCAATGGTGGCATCTGGAACAGATTTATCCTCTAGAGATAAAGTTACATAATAGCCATCAGCTTTCTTAGTTATTGTAGCTGTTTTTATAGTAAAACCTTCGGGTAATTTTCTATGTTGTATTAATTTAACCTTACCTATTTTGGGGAAATTGATTAATCTATTTGAGATACAATCTTGTTTCATTTGAGTATAGGTAAAACTCCTAAATCTACTGTATCAATCGCTTAACTTTTCCTAAAGCAATATAAGATCCCCCTTGCGCCGTTTCTTTGACCTCATCGACCACAAAAAGAACACCTTCTTGACGAATGTTGCGGGGAAAACGAACATTGTAGTTAGGATCGTATCCATCGGAAACCACTCTGGCTCTCAGTTTTTTGCCGTCTTGAACGCACTGGATGAGTACGCCATCGCCAAGTGATGTCGTTGTTTCTAAATCGGCTAGCGTCAGTGAGGAATCGGCAGCTTTCAGGTTTTTCGGCTTGAAGGTCGTGGTAGCACTTCGGGGCTTTCCTAAACGCTTAATTTCTCCCTCTACTCGATAAAATGTCCCGTTGGCTGCCAGGGTCACTTTTTCGACGACGTAAGTAACGCCCTGTTCGCGAATGCTGCGGGGGAATTGAACGTTAAGATTGGGATCGTAGCCGTCAGAAATGACTCGGATGCGTAATTTTCCACTGATTTTTTCGCATTTGACTAAAATGCCGCCCTCTGGATTTTCAACCGCTTCGAGGCTATCGGCTGCACCTGCGGTAATTCCTCGGAATTTTAAGTCCTCGCGCTCGCGCATCCTGGTTTGGTAAGATTGATCGCGCATTTCTTTGCGAATCGCTCGCTCGAATCTTCTGTTGTCTAAGCTTTGGGCATAATATTCTAGTTGGGAGATTTCTTCGGCGATCTCGAATAACTCTTGTAGCGCTTTTTGCTTGAGTTGTTCTGCCATCTGGCGCAGTTTCTCGGAGGCTTGCTGGTAATCTCCTCGATCCGCTAGCGCGATCGCTTCATCTTTGACTTGTGCAATTCTTAACTGGCTTGTCTGTTCGATTACTTGGAAATCGGGTTGGACTCGCTCTGCCTCTTCCGTCTCGCCTACAGTAATCGTGACGGGAAGGCGATCGCTAACTGGTTGGATGCTACCATCGATAACAGTTTGATATTGGTAGGAAAGAGTGAGAACTTGAGTTGTCCCTAGTTTAGCTTGAGGTGGAATGGACAAGGATAAGGCAAGGGGTTTGTTTTCCACTCCATAGACATCCCCTAAAAAGACTTCCAGATTGTTGCCTACTTTTTGAGCGCGATAATTGTTGAGAATCTCTGCAATTTGTACCCCTCCCTCTGGTTGAAGGGTTACGGTAAGATTTTGTGCCACTACCGACATCAGACTTTCCATCTCGATTCGGAAAACATCTGCCGCCTCATCGGGGGATTGAATGAAATAGAAGTTGCCTCCTCCAGCGTTGGCAATGTCGATCAGCAAATCTTCATGAAAATACGTCCCGAATCCTAATGTCGTAGTAACGATCCCCTGTTCGGCTTTTTCTCGTGCGGTTTTGATGAGAACTTGCGGCTCGATGATGCCTGCATTAGCGAGTCCATCGGTTAATAATAAGACGCGATTGAGCTTATTGGCAGAATAGTTAGCCGCAGCGAGAGCGCATCCCATCATCCAACCAGCGCTTAAATTAGTACAGCCACGGGCTTGTATTTTTCCGATTTGCTTTTGAATCGAGGAGCGATCGCTCACGGATTGAGTCGGTAAAATCGTTTCGGCTACATCGTCGTAAATGACGACGGAAAGAAGATCGTCTGGGGTTAAGTCCTCTACCAGGTTTTGGGCGGCTTCAATCGCCGCTCTCAGGGGCTGTCCTGCCATCGAACCGGAGCGATCTAAGACTAAACTGAGGTTGAGAGGACGGCGAGGCGGTTGAGGGCTAGTGGGGGGCACAAGAAAGCTGACCAGAAGTTCTACATCAGCGGGGGTGTTAGCGGCGATGAGCGATTGACTGAAAGTATAACTGGCTTTCATAATCTAACTTGTTCGGGAAACTCTTTACGAATATAAATACTGCTGACCGTCTTGAAGTTAT
>CAYTUO010000521.1:0-2755 GCA_964441015.1 uncultured Pleurocapsa sp. | reverse complement strand
GACTTCATCCATCAACTGATTCACTAACTCGTTGACTGATTTCTGTCCGTTTTTAAAAGAAAGATAGCCAACCAGTCCTACTGTCCCCACAATTTGCAGCACGAACGGGACGATTAAAACTGTTCGCAGAGATAATCTTTTATTAATAGTTTCGATTAGATACTTGAGAAGGGTCATTAGTCCTGTAGTGCGGAAAGCGAAGTCGTAGAGACGTTGCACTGCAACGTCTCAAGAGTCGTAGTCCCAATCACCAGTCACCAGTCACCAGTCACCAATCACCAATCACCTCCGATCGCCTTAATTTTAGCCCTTCGTTATCAATTCATCGAGCGATCGCTCAGCTAATTTTAAATATATACATATGGTAAAGTCGCCAGTTTCAAACCCGCCATTGAGAAGTGTTTGACTACTGTTGTTCATAGTTTCCTCTTTATTTACGGTCAGTAAAAGTATGCGTAATAAAACATACTCTAAAGTAAAAATCAATTTAACTGTTTTTACATAACTTAATTCAAAAATCGCAACTTTTCTAAGTTATGCTTTAATTAAGATTAAAGCGTCAGTTTCCTCCGTCAATTGACCCATGAACTTTGAAGAAGCACTAAAATTTGTAGAAACGGCTGTTCTCCGTCAAGCAGGCAGACACCTAAGCGCACCCGAAGTAACTATACTTCAGGGAACATGGCAAGGGATCACCTACGACCAGATGGCGGAAACGTCTCAATACAGCTTGAATTACCTGATGCGAGATATCGGGCCTCGATTTTGGAAACTTTTATCAGAAGCATTAGGCGAAGAGGTCAGTAAAACTAACTTTCGGGTGGCGATCGAGCGGCACTTTCTCTCTTCTTCAAAAACCGCAGAAGAGCGATCGCCACGGTTAGCGGCGAAGCCAAACGGGGAATACAAATCTTTAACGCCTCATCGGGAGTGGGATGACCATAACTCTACAGCAAAGAATTATTCTAAAAATTGGGATCAAGCGCCGGAACTGTCTGCTTTCTTTGGTCGTGCAGAGGAGTTAGCCACCCTCAAGCAATGGATTCAAGATGACTGTCGGCTGATAGCGGTGCGGGGGATGAACGGAATCGGCAAAACGGCTCTATCGAGACAACTGGTAGAAGAAATTCAAGAGCAGTTTGACTATGTTATCTGGCGTTCCCTGGGACAAGCGCCTACGCTCAAAGAACTTTTTGCGAATTTGCTCAAGGTGTTTTCTCCCGCTTCCGTGAGAAGCGAAGGCGATTTTGGCTCGCCACTGATGAGCTTCTTGCGCTCCTCGCGCTGCCTGCTAATTTTAGATGGCGTGGAAGCGATTTTACAAGCAGGTCAATTAGCCGGACGCTATCGAAAAGGATATGAGGATTATGGGGAATGGTTCAAGCGAATCGGGGAAGAATCCCATGAAAGTTGCTTGTTGATTACCAGTTTGGAAAATCCGCGAGAAATTAGTTTACTCGAAGGAGAAGTCTCGCCGGTGCGTTCGTTAATCGTCTCTGGGTTGTCGTCTTCAGATGCAGAAGAAATCTTGGAAGCTGAGGGACTGAGCGATCGCAGCCGATGGCTATCTCTGATCGAACATTATCAGGGAAATCCTGCCGCTCTCAAGATGGCTGCCAAACTGATTAAAGATTTGTTTAATGGCAATGTAGCTGAATTTCTCGAACGGGAAACCTTTGTTTTTGGCGATATTGGCGAACTGTTAGCGCCACTGATGGAACGATTGTCAGATTTGGAGAAAGAAGTCCTTTACTGGTTGGCAATTGAGCGACGACCGATTTCTTTTTCTACCCTAGAAACCAATATTACGCTACCCATTTCTCAAGGCGAACTTCTGGAAATTTTAGCTTCTTTGGGACAGCGATCGCTCATTGAAACGACAGCATCAGAGAAAGGAAAATCCCTTTTTGCCCTCGCGCCAATGGTGATGGAATACGTCACTACCCAACTCATCGAGCAAATTAGCGGTAAAGTTTCTTATCGCCAAAACCTATCGCCGTATCAGTGGCAGCCTTTAGAGGATACGATTGAATTATCGCCATCGCCCAAACAGCCCGTCAACTTGAGCCAATGGTTTAAGAACACTTTTGAGGCAGCGTGGCAACCCGTGGAAGCCCTGCTTCTCGCTAAACCCAAAATCGCCCCCAGGTTGCGGAGTATCTACCATCTCAGAGGAGAAGGCATGGTGAAACGGTTTAAGCCGATTCAAGTGCCCGAATCTTCTCAAGAAGTTGCCTTGCTAGTAGCGATCGCCCAAGACGCAGACCAAAAAATCGGCATTCGCGTCCAGGTTCAACCGATGGGAGAGGAAGCCTTGTTGCCCCCTAACTTGAAGCTAGCTTTACTCAACGAGGCGGGACAGATTCTGCGGGAGGTACAAGCGCAAAGTCAAGATAATTTTATTCAGCTACCGCGCTTCAGAGGCGAATCCCAAGAACGTTTTAGTCTCCAGATCAGCCACCTTGCTTTCAGTCTCAAAGAAGATTTCGTCATTTGATTGACCAAGAAAAAGGGAGATGGGGAGAGGGGGAAGTGTGGGGAAACAAGGAGACAAGGGGGACAAGGAGACAAGGAGACAAGGGAGAAAAAAAGAATTTCCCAGTCACCAATCACCTTCTCACCAATCACCTTCTCACCAATCACCTTCTCACCAATCTCCATGAAAAAACTGATTTTAAGTCTGAGACGAGGAATTGCTTATATTAACGCAACAATTCAACTCTGGGGCGGGGTGGGAGAGCTTCTCATGAAACGG
>CAYTUO010000520.1:0-2771 GCA_964441015.1 uncultured Pleurocapsa sp. | reverse complement strand
TCATCTCTCATAAAACTACAGCTTCTCGCAACACTTTATCTCTAATTAACTCATGTAGAGTTTCTGGTTCAGTCAGATCAACTTTACGTCCTAGCAAGTCTTCCAAGGACTGCATCAAAGCAATTTGGTCTAACAAAGTCCGTTGTGGTTCAAGTTCCACCAAAAAATCTATATCACTGTCTGGTCTTGCTTCTCCCCTAGCAACGGAACCGAACACCCGCACGTTGTAAGCTCCGTACTTAGCAGCAATTCTCAAAATTTCTTCTTTAAATGGTAATAGTAATTCTTCAATGCCCATAATTGAAAGGAAAAGTAAAGTTTATTCCAAGGGACATAGCGACTTTTGTGAAGATATCATAAAGACGAGAAAATTAGGTATATTTATTCAATGAAGTTAATGATTTTTTTTGAGATTAAGATTAAGTAAAATTCCTGTTGCCTCGTATTTTTAATACCAGTTAAAAAGGGATTGAGGCATAAAAGTTGCCTTGCCTATTATTTAGATATCAGAGAAACTTTGAGCAATGTCCAAAAAGAGTCCTCATACAACTGACTTGATCAATCTGCTTGCTCCTCTGACTTTGGCATCGGTTGCCGTCATTGGTAGCAACACCTCAGCCCAAGCAGTCAACATCAACTATAGCTATGCTCCAGGAACTACCTTAGAGCAGATGATCGGCTTTGAAATGGCAGGCGGGATCTGGTCTTCCCATTTAGCCGATAATGTCAGCGTTAATATTTACGTTCAGACAACTAACGATCTGCCAACCAATGTTATTGGTGGCGCACTGCCAGGGATCAGTGCCAAGCAAAGATATGACACCTGGCGCAACTCTATCATCGCAGATAAAAAATCAGCAGACGATAACTCTGTTGTCAACAACCTACAAGACGACCAAGACAAGTTTACCGCGATCGTCGATGGCTATAAAGTCGATAACAATTACTATCTGAACATGACCCGTGCCAATGCCAAGGCACTGGGGATGGTCAATGGGTCTGATAGTGCCCTCGATGGTTACGTCCTCATGAGTAACTTACAAGGAACGCCTGTTAGCTGGAATTATAATTACCAGAACAATAGCATCCCGACTAATAACTTAGACTTTCTCAGCGTAGGAATCCACGAAGTTGGTCATATTTTAGGCCTTGTCAGTGGGGTCGATCGGCCCGGATGGTTAACCCAGAAAACTCAATACGATGATGCTCATAAAAGTGATTATTACGCCTCTTTAACTGGGAAATTAGACCACGTTACCCCGCTCGATCTGTTCCGCTTTTCTTCTAAGAGTATAGCAGCAGGAGGACTGGCACAGCATTGGATCGATATGTCCATTGGCGGCAATCCTTATTTCTCCGTTAATGGGGGTCAAACTGCTTTGGGTTACTTTGCTAGCGGAGAGGACACCAGTCTTGGCGGCGATGGCGAGCAAGCTAGCCACTGGAAACAGAATGACAATCCACTGGGCATTATGGACCCAGTCTTAAGCGCGGGTCAGAGAACAGACATCTCGACTCTCGATCGAGGTGCGATGGATGCGATCGGCTGGGATCTGGGAACGGGAGCAATAGACCTGGCCACCCTTGAGCTTCAGGCAAAGCAGCGTTTGGCAGCTAGGTTAGGCGTTACTGTAGCGTGGCTAGAGGCAAATCCCCTAGAAGCAGCACTATTACTGACTCTAGACCGTACCCAGGATGTAGGCACAATGATTCAGGAAAGTAAGATTTACGAATGGGGTTATAACTGTCAAGCGACCAATACCTGTTGGAAGCAAGAAGGCTTGTGGCAAAATTTCCACTGGCAAACCTTAAATTCATCGCCTAGCAACCCCCAGGCTAAATCCGTCCCAGAACCGACTTCGCTCGCCGGACTGTTGGGAATAGCTCTGTTGGGTATCGGCTCCCTATTCAAATCTCGTCACAACAAATAAAATGCGATCGCGTAACTCTCTTGTTAAGCTATTAGCTGAATGAGCTTGTGGGTAGGATCAATGGCAAAAATCAGTAATTTTTTTCAGTCGCGGTTTCGGGGAAGCAAAATAGAAAGCTTCCTATTTTTATCTTTTGCTGTTTACCTACTGGGAGCGATCGCCTCAACTGCCTCTGCACAAATTCCTATTGTTCCAGATCGCAGTCTTCGTCAGAATTCCAAGGTCACTCCCAATGGGGACATCATCGAGATTACCGAGGGAACGCAAAAAGGCAGCAATCTATTTCATAGCTTCGAGCAATTTTCTCTTCCCACAGGGAAAATAGCTTTTTTTAATAATGATGCTCTAACCGTTGAAAATATTATTAGCCGCGTCACGGGTGGCTCTATCTCTAATATTGATGGCTTAATCCGCGCCAATGGCAATGCCAATTTGTTTTTGATTAATCCCAACGGCATTATTTTTGGCTCTAACGCTTCTCTCAATATTGGTGGATCGTTTATCGCCGGTACAGCCAATAGCATCAGATTTGCCGATGGTAGAGAGTTCAGCGCTACCAATCCCCAAACCACCTCTCTACTGACCGTTAGCGTTCCCATTGGCTTGCAATATGGCTCCAATGCTGGAGATATCGTTGTTAAGGGGCCAGGAAACAATCTCAGTATTGATTTTGAGACATTTGCGATCGCTCGTGAGAATCGACCTGTTGGACTGCAAGTGCGATCAGGTCAAACTTTAGCCCTCGTCGGCGGGAATGTTGTTTTAGAAGGAGGTAATCTGACTTCAGAGGGAGGACGCATCGAACTGGGCGGCGAGCTGCCCGTGAACACTGCGGGTGGC
>CAYTUO010000519.1:0-2798 GCA_964441015.1 uncultured Pleurocapsa sp. | reverse complement strand
GGCTGTGGAGCGAACACAGGGGTTTTAACCCCGTGTATCTGTGATAAAATTCACCGTTATCTCTTCTGTTTTTCAGTCTGCATTTGCCATTCTACGGGCTTGTAAGTGCCAAAGACTCGATCCCAGCAATCTACAGACAGACCAAAGTTATGATGCCAAGTATATTTGTGGTGAAGATAATGAACGGGTACCTTCATCCAGAAACACTTAGTTGGGTTTTCGTGCTGAAGTTGATGAGTTTTGGCAGCAAAAGCGGCAAAGACTAAACCACCTAAAACAGCGCTAATTCCGGCTGAGTAGGAAACGAAAAATACTGGGCAGAAGATTAAAGAGACCATACCATAGTCTTTAAAATCCCCTAGCACACTAGCTCTTTCATGGTAATGATGTTTGTAGTGAGAGGTAAGGTTATTACCAAACCAAGGCCAAATGTGCATCAAACGATGAACCCAATATTCAACCAAGCTCGAAAAAATCAAAGCGAGTACAAAAGAAGCAATTGCTATCATAAATCTGTCGGGGGAATCCTTGATGGCGTTATGTATTTTGGAGTAGCGTTTCTAACGGATTATTTTGAGTACCCCCAACTGAGTGAGCTTAGTCATCCTACCATGTAAATTCCATCTTCTTGAATTCCCCAACAGAGTTATAGCGTTAATAACTCGCTGACTTGCGGTGAACGATCGCAGTTACGCCATTGGATTCCAACACTTCGCCGCGATCTACGACTGCATAAACTAACCAGCGATCGCCCGGATGAATGGTTAACTCAGCATTTTGGTCGTCTGCGATCGCCATTTTTGACCATTTGGGATTTAAAAGGCTGATGCACCATGTTTTCTAGAAACTGGATCGCTACTTTTGCGCCGACGACGGTTACTCGTTAATGCAACCATAGGTGCTGTCTCCAAAACGTGAGCGATCGGTCTTAAGCAGTTATCAGTTACCAGTAATGGTAGTGTGGGCCGAAAAGCCCACGCGAGCGAGACGTATGCACTCTATCGAGCGCACGCTACGCGAACGCACTAGTTACTGTTGATTTATATATATGAATTTTGTGAATTACAAGGGATTATTGTTTTTATTTCTGGAATTTTCAGAAATTAGGACTGTTTAGAGTGAATCTTTTCTTAGTCACCAGTCACCAGTCACCTTCTCACCAATCACTTCGAGCAAAAGACTTGACAAACCTCAGCAAGAAATCTCAATCTAAAGAAAAAATTAAAACCTGTAAAAATCTCAGTTTGATGCTGCCTTTACTGTCCTCACTCGTTATAGCTCAAGCTGCCGAGCCATTACCCTTAATAGGTCGGCAATATCTAATACAGCCCCAGGAAATTCGTACCTTACCCGGAAAACTGAATAACGTTTTGGTTTTCAACAGCAACAGTCCAGAAGTCGTTCAGACAGAGGGAATTCTCCTCTCTACTTTTCCAGCTACTGGGGTGCGATTTCCCAACGCTCATCTGGAGCATACGTTAGAGGGACGCTTCGATCTCTTTTCCCATCATATTGCCAGGCCGCAAGACACGCGACGGAAACTATATCAAGGCGTGATTGTCTACAATCCCAGCGATCGCCTCGTAAGCGTGAGAATTTTGCAAGCAGCCAGTTATCTCACCCATCCCGATGCACCTTTTATCAATCTTCCTTCCATTATCGAAGATCGTTGGGGTCGGTTTTTTTCAGGGCCGGGTTCTAGATTGATGGGAGACATTTTGCGAGGTGTCAATCAATCGAATTTTCCCACGCAAATCTTGATTCCCCCGCAGCAAAGTCGGATGCTCTTTAGCTTGCCCATTAGTACCAGCAACGCTCGTTCTACCTTCATGCGCCTCGAAAGTGATGGCCCCGTGTATCTGGCGAATTTAGCCATGTATGAAAGGCCCAACCTTCCTGAAACGGCGGCTAAAACCAAGGATGGAAAATCAATCCAATTGACACCGACTTCTTTTCGGCAACCGACAATAGAGGAATGGCAAAGATTGCTGATTGAGGGGAAATTAGTTGTCCCTAGAGACATCCCGCCAACCCCGCTAGACGATCCTACATTGGAAAAGACAATCTACGGTCGCGTTGCTGGTATTTCCGTGGGGTCAGAATGGGTAGCCACCTTAGTCGATCCAGGTTCGTCTTATTTGAAGATCCCGCCGAGAAGTCAAGCTTTTTCCTATCCCCTGAGTACAGTTAACACGGGCACCCACGGCACTCAACAGGTACAGAGTGCGCCCATGCTAGTGCGCTATCCCGATACGGCTTTCCGCGCTCACGGTAACTACGCAGTTCATTACAATTTGACTCTACCGCTAATCAACAACACTAATAGTCGGAAAACCGTGACTGTATCGATACAAACGCCGCTCAAACAAGACCAATATTCCGATCGCCTTTTCTTTGTCGATCCTCCCCAAGGACAAGTATTTTTCCGAGGAACTGTCCGAGTAGAATACAAAAACGAGCAAGGACAACCCATGAGGCGCTATTTCCATCTCGTCCAGCGACAAGGACAGCAAGGACAGCCATTGGTTACCCTGAATCTGTTACCTGGCGAATCTCGTGAAGTCAATATCGACTTGCTCTATCCTCCCGATGCTACGCCGCCGCAGGTGTTAACGGTGCGATCGCAGGACTATTTTTATACTCCTATCCGCTAGTACAAGAAGGCAGGAGGCAGGAGGCAGGAGGCAGGAGGCAGGAGGCAGGAGGCAGGAGGCAGGAGAGCAGAAGGGAAGAATGCTTAAAAGATAGCTTTGGAGGCAACTTTCCCTTAAAATCAGAAAGGCGACTTTGGCTATCTA
>CAYTUO010000518.1:0-2802 GCA_964441015.1 uncultured Pleurocapsa sp. | reverse complement strand
TTGGTCGAGCAGTTTGTCAGACGCTATGCAAGCTGGGATATGATGTTCTGGGAACTGATCGCGATGAAAAAATCGTGGCTCAAGTCCTAGTAGAAAAAATCGTTACCAATGCAATTCACCTAGATTCAACTGACCCAAATGCGCTCAGAGAAGCAGGCATTTTTGAATTTGATACAGTTATTGTTGCTATTGGAAATTTTATTCAGGAAAGCATTATTACTACCCTAAATGTCAAAGAAGCTGGCGTTCATTATGTTGTTGCCAAAGCTTCATCAGAAATCCACGGTAAATTATTGAAAAGAGTTGGGGCAGATCGCGTCGTCTTTCCCGAATACGATGCCGGTTGTGAATTAGCTTATACTCTCACCAAACCCTCCATTTTAGAACGTTTTGATTTAGATCCAGAGCATAGTATTGTAGAAGTCTTAGTTCCTCAAGAATTTGATGGAAAAACGCTAGCAGAATTACAACTTCGCAATCGCTATGGGTTGAACTTATTAGCAGTGGGAAAAGATGAAAAGTTTCAAATTAATCCCAACCCACAAGACAGGTTGCACAAAGGAATGATGATGGTGGTTATTGGTTGCAATAAAGATATTCAAAAATTGCCTATATAAGTTCGTAGTAGCGTAACTATTTTTCAACTCGAAGCGCTAGTGTAAAAACGTAGGGCAAATTGCCAAAAAAGTTGAGACGCTAGTAGCAATAATATGGCTAAAACTCCCGATCCTAACAGCCAGGTAATTTCACTGCGACCTAACATTGCTTCTGCTGGAATAGTTGTTAAAAAAGCGACGGGAACCACAAAAGTAAAAAAGAATCGATAAGCAGAAGGATAGGCAACCATTGGATAGCGGCCTGCTTCTAATAACCCCCTGAGAACTTCAGTGACGTTGTAAATTTTGACAAACCAAATACTGGTTGCTCCCAAGATAAACCAGAGGCTATAAAGAATAATCAAACCAAAGAAAATGGGGACAACACTGAGTAAATAATTCCAGAAATTGAGAGCGAGTTGTCCTCCAGCATAGAGAATAATAAACGTGCCAAAAAAGATATCTGGAAACCCCCAAGGGGAAATAATGCGAGTTGATAGCCAAAACTGACTGCTAATCGGTTTTAACAGGACAAAATCCAAAGTTCCCTGTTCGACTTGCTCGACAATACGGTTAAGATTGGGAACGAGAAAAGCAGCAGAAAAGCCTTGCAGAAGGGTAAATATTCCCAGTACCAGCATAGCTTCCTGCCAACTCCAACCCTGAAAACGATAGCCAGTGCGATAGAACAAGAATAATCCAAAAAGACTGCCAATAAGATTGGTTAAACTGCTGAGGGTAGCAATCAGAAAGTTAAGACGATATTCTAATTCTGCCGCGATCGCAGTACTCCAAAATAACAATAAGACTTTGAGATATCGTTGCATAGATGTCAGATCTCTGTCTGTAGAAAAGAGAGCACTTCGTAAAAGCGACAGCCTTTACAGGGGCCATCAGGATGAACAGCACAGCGCAGAATTTCTGAATGAGCATTATAGCGACAACTCGCATCGCCAATCACCCAATGTCCATCGATGAGACTTTTTTCAGTAGGACTTTGAGCGGATTGTACGTAGAGAGAAATTTTTTGTAAACTATAGCCACCGACCTGATATTGGTAATGGTGGTGGCGTTCTAGGACAGCGTAGGTTTTCCCTTTTAATTCAAGATAATTACCCGGTTGGGGCATCCAATCGAGTTGAACTTTGCCGAGGGATTGACGCGGATGCGTCAGAATCACCTCTGTGGGTAGTGAATCTGGCTCCATAAGCATCTCGTGTATAGTTGGCTACATGAAAAAATAGTAACGCGATCGCTGTTGCCTAGCCTTCCCTCTGTCACAAATTATGAAGAAAACCCACAGACGTTAATCATTCAGCAAGTGCGGCCCTAGCTTGTTCGGCTCGCTCTTCAGCATTGGCCATCACTTCATCGAGCTTTTCGACGACTTCTCCGGGATAGCTTTCTAAAATTTTAGTCGATAAAGAGACGCGATTTTTATAATCGTCTATCTCGATAATCATCACTTTAATGTCTTGTCCAATTTTAAATATAGTTGTCAGGGAGTCTATCGGTACGCCACTCACTTGTTTAATATGCAATAAACCCGTCACCCCACCGAGATCGACGAATACCCCATAAGGTTGCAGTTTAACGACTTTCCCTTCCATCAGCGCACCTGTCGCGAGTTTACCAATGGCGGCCGCACGCGCCGCTTGTCGTTGAGATAAGACGAGTTTTTTGTTATCGGGATCGACTTCTAAAAAGGTTGCTGTCAGTAATTGATCGACTAATGATTCTAAATCTTCTTTTTCTATCAAGTGCGATCGCGGAATAAACCCTCGCAGGCCTTCCACTTCTCCAGTCACTCCGCCTTTATTGACTCCCGTGACGCGCATTTGTACAGATTTACCGCTTTGGGCCATCTCAGTGATGTTATCCCAAGCGTTCTTGAGTTCTAGTTGGCGGCGCGAGAGCGTTATCTGACCTTCTTCATTTTGTCCGCTAACGATCAAAAAGTCCATTTCTTGATGGAGGGGTAGCGCTTCAGCTAAAGAGATTCCCGATTTGATGGAAGCTTCTCTGAAAGGGACAAAACCTGGGGATTTGCCGCCAATGTCGATATAGGCTCCATCAGAACTGTGTTCAAAAATGGTACCGCGTACTACTTGTCCTTTGGAAAATTCATAGTTATGTTGTTCAAGAGCTTTGGCAAAATCATCGAGAGAAAAAGATGACATAGGCTCTTGAGAAGGATTAGATTTCG
>CAYTUO010000517.1:450-2803 GCA_964441015.1 uncultured Pleurocapsa sp. | reverse complement strand
GTAAAGCCTGTTTTTTCTTTGTCCATCCTGCCATCATAAAACCTATGTATAGAGGTAACATTGATAAAATTTTTCCCCAATATCTTTGATTGGCTTGCTTGAGAGAAATTCGTTTTCCTTCTTCATTAGTGACCCAAATACCTACCATCATCTTGCCTAGAGTTGTTTTTAGCCAAGAAGCTTCTAGAAAAATAAAGTAAAACCATTGAAAACAAATTCCTAAAATAAGAGTGGCTAAAAAAAGTACATTCCGATCTTCTTGTAAAAAACTGGTGGGTTCTGCAACAAAAGCAATTAGGTTTATCGCTGTGAAAACTAAGCCAATAATTGTCGTTCCGAAAACTGTCCAGAATGAGCTATAGAGAATCAACTCTTGGATGCTAAAATTAAAAACGAGATTTAGATCGGTAAAAATTCCCTTTTGATTGAGATACCAGCTTAATCCTCCTCCTAAAATAGCAGCCATTATTGTTACAATAGTGCGATCAATCAGAGAAGCTTGAAAACGCAGCCAAAATCCTGCATATTGAGGAGAAAATTGACCTGAAATAGGCGTTTGAAAAATGGGAGTTGCTGAAAGTTGACTAAGTTGAGTAGCAAGAGAAGGTTTTGAGGAAGAAAGTAACTCTTTTTCCAGGTCTTTTAAACGCTTTAAGATAATTGAGATACTAGCAGGACGTTGAGTCGCTTTCTCTGCCATTAACTCATCAAGAAAATTAGCCAATTGAGGAGCAATATGAGAGGCATATTTACGCCAGTTTAACTCGTTGTTGTAATAATCGTATATCGCTTTATCTTTTGGATCTTTTCCCGTCAAGAGAAAAACAAAAGTGCGTCCTAATGCAAAAAAATCAGATTGCTGAACGGCATAACCTTTTTCTTGTTCTGGCGGCGCATAACCAGAGGTATAAATTTGCGTATTTTGTCCTCCTGCTAGAATCGTAGCTGTTACCTGACGCGCTGCCCCAAAATCAATTAAAACTAGCTGTCCGTTTGGTTTGAGAATAATATTAGAAGGTTTGATATCGCGATGAAACAAATTTTGGCGATGAACTTCACCCAGAATATCAGTAAGTTGAAATAGCCACTGTAATGCTAATGGTTCTTCGATAGGATTAAAATTGCGCTGTTTGAGATATTCTTCTAGATCGACTCCCTCAATTTTTTCCATTAGCAGACAATGTAGCGGAGTCTTACTATCTCTGGCAAAATAAGTAAAGATTCCTTCTCCTTTGGGGATGCCAGGATGCTTTAATTTGCTTAAAACTAGAGCTTCTTGTTGAAAGAGTTCTAGGGAATGGGGATGGTCGTTAATTAAAACTTTGAGGACTTTTAGATCGTTATTTTCTCTGACTTCATAGGTATTGCCAAAACCTCCTTTAGCACTAAGCAATCTCGTTACTCGATAACGTCCTTTTAGGAGTAATTCTGAGCCACAGCTTTGACAATATAAATGAGTATCGGGATTAGACGGCTTCTGACAATTTGAATTAATACAAAGGCTCATCTGAGTAGCCGATAGTATTTTTATTATAAGAATATAACTCACTCAAAAATGAAAATAGCTCAATGCGCGATCGCTCTGGGAAGCAATCTAGGGGATTCCCTCACTATTTTAGAAAAGAGCCTAAAAATTCTCTCTCAAACTCCCAAAATTACGGTTAAGTCTCATTCTAGCTGGTACAGAACCGTACCCGTCGGGCCTCCGCAACCCGATTATCTCAATGGCTGTGCTTTACTGGACGTTCAACTGACTCCTGAAGCATTACTAGAAACTTTATTGGATGTCGAACAACAATTGGGTCGCGTGCGTCTCCAACGGTGGGGCCCAAGAACGCTAGACTTAGATTTATTGTTGTATGACGATCGCATTCTGGAGACGGCTAAGCTACAAATTCCTCACCCCCGCATGAGAGAAAGAGCTTTTGTCCTCGTTCCCCTAGCAGAAATTGCGCCAGATTGGCTCGATCCCGTCTCAAAAAAAGCGATCGCGCAACTCCTTGAGGAGGTAGACTGTTCTGGGATTCTCAAATAAAGCGATTAGCTGACTGATTACTGATATGTCACCAGGTCAAGAACCACCAGAAATTTTACAACAACGCCTATTTTACAAAGGTCGTAAATTCAATTTTGAAGTCAATCGACTCCGTTTACCGATAGGAGTTGAAGGGGAGTGGGAATGCGTTCGCCATCCAGGAGGTGCCCTTGCCGTTCCCGTTACGCCGGAGGGTAAACTGGTGTTAGTGCGACAGTATCGCTTTGCTCTTCGAGGACGACTCTTGGAGTTTCCTGCGGGGACGGTAGAACCAACTGAAGATCCCGCCGAGACGATTAAGCGAGAAATCTGCGAAGA
>CAYTUO010000517.1:0-440 GCA_964441015.1 uncultured Pleurocapsa sp. | reverse complement strand
GGTATTCCACTGCTGGCGAAGGTAGATTCGATCACGGGCCAGGAAAATCTTCCGCCGAGCGGACCGGCAATTATCATGATTAATCATATCTCGTTCATTGATCCGATCGTATTGCTCCCTTTTCTGAAACGGGATATCGTGCCAATCGCTGGAGAACGCTCGGTAAATTTGCTCTCGCACCTGGGTATTCCGACGAATATATCTATGCTTTTTTGGCACAAGATTTAGAAAAATTAGAACAACCCCCCGAACAGGATGACGATGAGGATATTGAGGTGGTTTTGCTGAGTCCTCTGGAGTTAGAAAAGGCGATTTTGTCTGGCGAACCTGTCGATGCTAAGTCGATTTGTAGCTTTTTCTTGGCGCGTCCATTTTTGGATTAATCCCCATTGGTGACAAGTTAAGACAAAATCCTATTTGTCAAGCATGGGTTAACTAAT
>CAYTUO010000516.1:0-2809 GCA_964441015.1 uncultured Pleurocapsa sp. | reverse complement strand
ACTTGAAACATTCTGAGTTTCTTCACGCACTACAATTTTTGTCCTGTACTTAGAGGTAGCGTAATTGGTATAGACCGATGTGGAGAATAATGCGTAACTCTGGCGGTTGTTGGGAGGCTTTCTTTTTGCCAAGTTGGTCGATTAAGGCATCGAGCGATCGCTGTCTGCGAACGATTCCATAGACTAATTCTGTCAGCAAAGCGCGATCAACACTGCTTAGGTCACTTAGGCGCAAGACGCGATCCAAAGCCACATCTGTATAGATTCCCCGTCGATAGATATCCTGGAGAGCAACAAAAGCCAGTTGACGGGGATTTGTCATAAATTTTTTTACCTCGCATTTGCCCCTCAAACATTATTGGTCTTTTGTCTCCCCAGGACAAGTCAAAGTCAGTTAATTTCACTGATAACTGATAACTGATGTACATTTCCGAGCAAAGCAATGCCAGAGGTACCAGCTACCAGATCGTACCTAAAATTGTGATCGCTCAGCTTGACAGTCAAGATCAAACCGCCTAAGATGCTCAAATAACTCAGTTAACGAATGTTAAGTTATTCTCCTAACTAACATGAGCCGCATCGGTGCAGTCGTCATAGGAAGAAACGAAGGGGAACGACTTGTCCGTTGCCTCCACTCTTTGATTAACCAACTTCCCCAAAACGTACCTATTGTCTACGTTGACTCAGGTTCGACGGATGACAGCGTAAATAGGGCCAAATCCCTTGGCGTTCGTGTCATTGAGTTGGATATCTCTATTCCCTTTACAATGGCGCGGGGACGCAACACTGGATTAAACTATCTGATCGAACATTTTCCCACCCTCGAATACGTTCAATTTATCGACGGAGACTGCGAACTGCTGACCGGATGGATCGAACAAGCGATCGCAACCCTCGATGAAGACGAGAAATTAGCCATTGTCTGCGGCCGTCGGCGCGAACGGTTTCCCGATAGCTCGCCCTATAATCGACTTGCTGACATGGAATGGAATACCCCCATTGGCGAAACCCCAGCTTGTGGTGGCGATGCGTTGATGCGCGTCTGTGCTATTCGAGAAGTGAATGGCTATAACGACTGCCTGATCTGCGGAGAAGAACCAGAAATGTGCATTCGCCTGCGCCAGCGAGGGTGGAAAATTCGTCGCCTTGAGGCAGACATGACCCTACACGATGCGGCAATGCTCAAGTTCGGTCAGTGGTGGAAACGGTCTATCCGTGGCGGTTGGGCAGTTGCGGAAGGTGCTGCTATGCACGGCGCACCCCCAGAACGCTATATGATTCGAGATAATCTGAGCGGTTGGCTGTGGGGTTTGCTTATGCCGTTAATGGCAATAGGATTTGCCTGGTTAACCTCTGGACTCAGTTTTTTATTATTGCTCGGTTATCCAGTACTAATGTGGCGGATTTATCGCTATCGTCGCAGTCGGGGAGATATCCCTTCCCATGCTTGGCTGTATGCTTTCTTCTGTGTCCTATCCAAACCCGCACAGGCACTCGGTCAGTTTAAATATTGGCTAACGCGCGCTCAAGGCAAGCAAGCGACACTGATTGAATATAAGACGCTGGTTACTAAAGGAGTAGAAACTTAATGACAATGGCGCTCAAAGCGGCTGTCATCGGGACTGGAGCAATCTCTAAAGAACATCTGAGTTTTCTGGCAAAATGCGATCGCGCCCATCTAGTAGGCGTGTGTGACATTTCACTAGCAGCCGCTCAATATGCAGCACGGCAATTTCAGGCAGATTCAGCCTATACCGACTATCGCCAGATGCTCGAAACGGCAAAACCTGATGTCGTTCACCTTCTCACCCCTCCCAATACCCACAAAGCGATCGCGACGGACTGTCTCAAAGCAGGAGCGCACGTCATCTGCGAAAAGCCCATTACTTTATCCTACGACGAATTTAAAGAACTCTGGTCGATAGCCCAAAGTTGCGATCGCCACCTCATCGAAGACCAAAATTATCGCTTCAACGAACCCATTCTCGCGATCGCTCAATTAGTCGAAGACGGCACCCTGGGCAAAGTTCAGGAAGTTGAAGTCCGCATGGCCCTAGACATCCGCAGTGGCGGGCGATATGCCGATGAAAATCTGCCCAGTCCCCTACATAAACTTCCCGCCGGAGTCCTTCACGACTTCATAACTCATTTATGTTATTTGACCTTACTTTTTCTCCCCGATTTCGATCGCGTCAGTGCCGCTTGGAGCAATCATGGTGGGGACGATTTGTTTAAGTACGACGATCTCGATGCAATTGTCATGGGCGGTTCGACACACGCGCGGATTCGCTTTAGTAGCTACACCCAACCCGATTGCTTTTCTGTCACCGTCAGAGGTTCGCAAGGCTATGCAGAAACCGATCTCTTCCAACCGTACCTCCGTTGCGTCCGTCCGCGCCCAGGCGGGAAACAACTCTCTCCCCTGCTCAATCACTTTGTCAACGGCTACGAATTGATGAGCGCCAGCTTCAAGAATTTTCGTCGCAAGCTGATGCAGCAAACTCCCTATGAAGGATTGTATCGATTGCTTGACAAAACGTATGAAGCACTGATAAAGGGTACCGAGCCGCCGATTGGTTTTACTGAGATGGAGCGTACTAGCCGATTAATTGAAGCCTTGCTTGCAAAGGAAAATCGCCTATGAAATTGTTAATCACAGGAGCATCGGGTTTTTTAGGCCAGTACGTCGTTGCCGAAGCCTTGCGGCGGGGTCATCAAGTCAAAGCGATCGCGCGGCCGGTCAGCGATGTAACCAGTTTGCCTTGGCATAACCATCCCGAAGTCGAGATAGTACGCCTCGATTTGCGAC
>CAYTUO010000515.1:0-2838 GCA_964441015.1 uncultured Pleurocapsa sp. | reverse complement strand
CTTCTTCCCAGCGCGTCCCCAAGCGAGACATTCCCGTATCCAATTTCAAATGAACCGGAAGGGGTTGCCCGATCTCAGCCATTGTTTCCGAGAAGATTAACGCCTGTTGGGGGTTGCAGAGAGTCGGTTCTAATTTCCAGTGAGCGATCGCCGCAATTTCTTCTGGCGTATTGGTCGCGCCTAAAATCAAAATGGGAGCAGCAATTCCCGCTTCTCGCAGTTCGATCCCTTCGCCTAAAGTCGCGATCGCCAGCCAACTTGCTCCCGCCTGTAGTGCTGTCTGGGCAACTCTGAGCGCCCCGTGACCGTAGGCATCCGCTTTGACCACTGCCATCAGTTCTGTTGGCGGCGATAGAATCTGCTTAATCTGCCTGACATTATGGGCCAAAGCAGCGCGATCAATTTCTACCCAAGCTCGATGACGAATAACTTCAGACAATTGATAACTGTGACGGCTCTCAGGACTAAAACGGAGCGTTTGCGAACTCAGCACGGCAGATGACTCCTAACACACTCACACTCACCGACGAGAAGAACAATCGAAGCTTCTAAGTTTAAGATAAGCTCAAGCTAGGAGAAGTTCCTCAAAAGTCAAGCTTTTATGATTATTCTGTATTATTTTAGGTGAAAATCTCGAAAAAGGTCTGTGACAAGAGAGTAGAGTTATTGAGGCTCTGAAGGAAAGGCCGCCGGTTGCACCGCCAAGATTTTCCTTTCGCCATTGCGATTGACTTCGACTTCTAGCTTTTTGCCAATTTCTGTTTTTTCAACTTTTTCTTGTACATCAGCCGCCGTTTCTACCGCTTGACCGCCAACTCTTTGAATAAGATCTCCCGCTTGAAAACCTGCTCTTGCTGCGGGTGAGTTAGAAACAACGCGAATAACCAATACGCCCTTGTCTTCAGCGATTTTTAGCTTGAGTTCGCTGTCTCGATTCAGTTCTTGCCGCAATTCAGGGGATAGTGTGACCATGTGAATTCCCAAATAAGGATGATCCACCTTGCCTCTAGCAAAAAGTTGTTGAGCAATTCGCTGGGCAGTTTCGATGGGAATCGCAAAACCTAACCCTTGAGCATCTGCCCGAATAGCAGTATTGATGCCGATAACTTCTCCTTTAGCATTGAGAAGGGGCCCGCCAGAGTTGCCAGGATTAATTGCAGCATCGGTTTGGATAAATCTCACTCGTTTGTCTGGAACACCAACTTCGCTGCTAGAGCGACCTAAAGCGCTAATAATCCCTACGGTGACCGTATTATCTAATCCTAAAGGGTTGCCGATCGCGATCGCCCATTCTCCAGGTTGCAAGTTTTCTGCACTGCCAAGAGTCACCGTCGGTAAGTTGCTAACATCGATCTTGACTACTGCCACATCGGTAATCTTGTCTATTCCCACGACATGACCTTCGTATACCTGACCGTCTTTGAGCGTGACCTTGACTTTATTTGCACCCTCAATCACATGAGCATTCGTGAGCAAGCGTCCGTCAGAACTGAGAATAAATCCCGATCCCGTCCCCCTTTCGATATGATCTTTGGGGAGCGGTAATTCTTGTCCGAAAAATCGTCGGAAGAAAGGTTGCTCGAAGGATTCAGGAATTTGCTCGGTTACTTCGCGAGCCGCATCAATCCGCACTACGGCAGGCCCGACTTTTTGGGCTGCTCTGGCAATAAAATTTAAGTTTTCTTGGGAAGCCATGCTAGCAGCGATCGGCAATGATTGATTCAGGGCAGTGGGAACTAGCTGAGGCTGTTCTTCCGTCCTTTGGGATGGTTGAGAAATTAAATAAAGACTCCCCCATATTCCTGCACCTGTGCCAAGTGCTAACACACCCAAGTAAACACCTAGCTGTTTGAAGGATAAACTCATACCATTCAGCCCCAGAAATAACCGAATTCCCTAATAGCAATTATGGCAGAGTTATTTGATAACAGCGATCTGCCACCAGGTCTGAGTTCATGAAAAAACTTTTAGTTACGGGAGCGAGCGGTTTTTTAGGCTGGCATCTTTGCCACAAAGCCAAGCAAGAATGGGAGGTTTACGGGACGTATTTTTCCCACGCTCTCGAACTTGCTGGTGTTACTCTTGTTAAAGTCGATCTAACCGATTTTCAAGCACTCAAACAGTTATTTTTCGAGCTTCAACCCGCAGCCGTTATCCATACTGCCGCTCAAGCCAAGCCGAATTTTTGTCAAGAGCATCCAGAGGAATCCTATCCTATCAATGTTACGGCTTCTATAAATATTGCTAGATTGTGTTGCGATCCGCGAAGCGCTTCCGCAGGAAATCGCGCTATCCCTTACGTTTTTACTTCTACTGATTTAGTGTTTAATGGCCTAAATCCTCCCTATCTAGAAAGCGATCGCGTTTCTCCTATTAACTATTATGGCGAGCAAAAAGTCTTAGCCGAACGGGGAATACTAGAATGCTATCCCAAAACGGCTATTTGTCGAATGTCTCTCATGTTTGGCGATGCTTCTCCTACCGCGAGTAGCTTTATTCAACCCTTTATTCAAACGCTTAGAGAAGGAAAAGAACTCAGTTTATTTACTGATGAGTTTAGAACGCCTGTTAGTGGTTCAACGGCAGCTAGTGGACTCTTATTAGCGTTAGAAAAAAAAGTTGAAGGATTACTTCATTTAGGAGGAAAAGAAAGCATATCCCGCTATCAGTTTGGTCGCTTAATGGCAGAAATATGGCAACTTCCTCAAGAAAAAATCAAAACTTGCCAACAAAAAGATGTACCGATGTCTGCTCCGCGATCGCCTGATGTCTCTTTAGATAGCTCTAAGGCTTTTGCGTTAGGATATCAACCCCTATCACTCAGAGAAGAATTAGCCG
>CAYTUO010000514.1:0-2840 GCA_964441015.1 uncultured Pleurocapsa sp. | reverse complement strand
AACCCATAAGCAGTAACCGCTACAATTCCGTTCTCTATTTTCCCCAGATTCCCAAGGGAGCATCCCATTTTGGCAAATACACGGGGAGGTAACCGTTCATTCCCCCTCCAAAAATCAAGGGAAATTTAGGACAGTGGAGATCTCTCCCACTGCCCATTAATTAATTGCCGACAGGAAAGGGTGGTGGAGCAAGACCTTGTCTAGCTAAGGCTAAAACGGAAGCGATGTAAATCCAAGGATTGATCTCTCTGAGACGACAAGTTTCAATCACGCTTAACAAAGAACTATAAGCCAAACTCCCCTCTGAGGTGCGAGTCCCAAAGCCAATTTGTCGGGCAATTACCGCATGGCGTAAAGCCCGTTCCGCCTCATTATTGGTTGGTGGTAACTCAGGATGGTTAACGAAGGCTACTACTGCATCCCAGTCATTCAGAATCTCTTTGGCTAAGGCTTGTAATTTAGTATGGTCAGCTTTTTCCCCTAGATGACAAACTCTTCTGAGACGGGCGAGAAGTTTACGAATCCAACGATGTTCTTCACTGGCAGAAGCAATGGCGGCAATTAATTCCCTCAAATCATCCAAAATCCATTGTCCGATTTGGGCTACTTTGGAGTTAATTGCTCCGGTAATGGCGATCGCTTTACGAATGAGATGGGCTAAACATCTCTGTCTTTTGGGGTGAGAACGATAGGCGGCATAACCATCACTTATTAACCAACCCACAAAAGCTTCTTGAACCAGATGGGATAATTCTTCTTTA
This sequence comes from uncultured Pleurocapsa sp., assembly GCA_964441015.1. GTDB lineage: Bacteria > Cyanobacteriota > Cyanobacteriia > Cyanobacteriales > Microcystaceae > Hydrococcus. Next base: position 2,079 of record CAYTUO010000514.1, on the reverse strand, counting down.
GAGCGAGAGCCAATATGAAATACTGCGGTTTTAGTAGTGACAGCGACCCACAACCAATGCAGTTTTCCACTCTCGTACCAATGAGTTTCATCCAGATGTAAGATATCTGCTTGTTGCAGTTGTTCTACTAACTCCTCTACTACTGGCATACAAGCAATTCCCGCCTCTCGGATACAGCGATCTATTGTTCCAATACTCAATTCAGTATTAGTCCAATCTTTTAAAAACTCTTGAATTTTTGTCCGACTCATCCGATAACGGACTCCCAATGAAGCGATGAATGTTGCTAGAAATGACCCTACTAAGACATACTCTGTCAAGATTAAATCTTTACTCCTTCCTTCTACCGCAGAAACATATCCTGTCCCTGATTTGGCATGGGTGCAATGACCACAGCTACAAGTTTTGTGATAATAGTGATGTAAAGATGTGACTATCCGAAATCCAAATAATTCTGGCTCTAACTCCAGGACATAATACCCCATGTATCTTTGAGAATCTGATTCGGTTAAATCCTGATTACAAGCTGCACAAGTTACAGGATAGTGGGGAATAATTACTTCAGCTTTAAGCGGTTGCTTCCGACCAAACCCTTCTCCTCCTGGTTGTTTTCCTGGCTTTCTCTGGGATTTTTGCTCACGGGGTTTTTCTGAAGATTCATCTATTGGCTTGTGCTCAGTTTTGAGCGACCCGGTTTCCGATTCTGAGTTTTGAGCCGACTCTTCTGTTGTTGCTTTTGAAGTGTAAGGATTATCTTTCGATGGGGGTTGAGAGCTATTTGCTGAATTCTGCTGTTGTTTTTCCCATAAATCTGTGGCTAATTGATGCAGATTTTTGGCAACTTCCACCAATCTCTCTTTTTCGAGAGACTTGAAGTAGTCTTCGTTCATCTGTGCCAAGTCATCTTTATCTAATTTAGCCATCTTCTAAACATACACCACTCATTGTGCAGTTGGCTCATTTTTTACTAGGGGGAGTGAATGGTTACCACGGGGAGGGGGGGATTTTATATTCGCGAGTAATGCTCGCGAATTAAATTCCTATTGTCCAACTTAACTACTCAGGCTGGCATAATAAAGAGGTAGATGTTCATAGTAATGCTCATGACTCCAGACGAACGCCTTGAACTGGAAGCTTGCTTAAGACGAGTCAGTGAAATTCTTTACAACAATAGTGACACCGATAGCTTGGAAACTCTTGCCGATATCGAAATTACGGTCAGAAACCAGGTCTTAGAACACGTCAGTCCCAAAATTGCCTTTTTTTTATCACCCAAAAAACTCAAACCCAAGGGGGAAAAACCCGAACTCTCAAAAGCTGTGTCGGCCAACTGAAGATTAGCAAAAAACAAGCAGATGCGTTGGGAATAGAACCCAAGACACGTCATAGCCCTCTGCTAGAAAAATGCTGTCTTCTCTTAAGCGCCAATGAATCCTATCAAAATGCAGAAAATGATCTTCTCCTGTTAACTGGACTCAAAGTTGGTCACTCGACTCAGCAGCGAAAAGTGAGACAAATTGACTGGCCAATCCCTGACGTTAAACAAGGTTTATCAGAGGTAAGTGTTGATGGGGGAAAAATCCGCTTGAGGTCGGAAATTAAAGGACAATCGAGTGAGTGGAAAGAATATAAAACGGCTCGCTTACAAGGGATTTATTACGGAGCTTTCTTTCAAGACAATCTGTCCCTAACTGATTGGATAAATAGTCAAAACCTAACCAAGCCCTTGTACTGCTTAGGGGATGGACATGAGGGAATCTGGAATATATTTGCTGAAATTGGAGACTCTCAACATCTAATCGAAATCCTAGACTGGTATCACCTGACCGAAAACCTTCATAAATTAGAAACGAATAAATCTACCCAAGAACCAGGGTAAGCGCATATAAATTCGTAGCTGAATATACAGAATATTTGACCAAGAGATGCAGAGAGAATCAAATTTGAGTATTAAATATGTTAAGTAGTACGCTAATAACTAAAGCGTCGATTTTACATCAGGGTCAGTCTCATGGCATCAGGTTTCAGGTTCTTCAGGAGATATTATGCTAAACTATTAGGTAAATGCCAGTGTAATAA
>CAYTUO010000513.1:0-2841 GCA_964441015.1 uncultured Pleurocapsa sp. | reverse complement strand
GTTATCTCGCGCTTGCCAATGACCTTGCCTTCTGTCGCCCACAGCAACCAGAGTTTATCTTGCAAGATCAGGGGATAGATGACGGCGGTTCCGGGTTCGCTGTTGTATTGGTCGCTGGCTTGGATGACGCGATCTGCGGTTTGGTTGAAGGCAGTGGGCAGCAAAAACTGGTCATCTTGGGCGGTTCGCTGGCGGATGGCGGTTTCTAGCTGCTTAACGTCTTGATTGTACTGCCGTTTCAAGTTGTCGCGCTGGTTGCGAAGTTCTGCCAGTTGGGGACAGTTAGTTTGCTCGCATTTCTCGATGTTTTGGGCGAAGGCGACCAATTTGCCGTAGCTGTCGATAATTTCCTGCTCCTTGGGCAACAAGACGATTTTAGGCAGTTCTCCCCTGGCTCGCTGGCTGCGGGTGAAGTCTTGAAGTTCTTGCAGTTTCAGCAGTTCCAATACCTGCTGCGCCTCAAAGATGCGGTCTTGGGACAGCAACAAGTCGGCAAGGCGGCGGTAAGTTCCGGCAACGGTTTCGGTGTAGGATTGCTGGAGTTCTCTCGACAGGGCGCGGAGATCTTGGCGAATGCCTTCCCGGACGATGACAGATTGTTTGTAGAGGACGATGGCAAGTTCGGGTTGGTTTTGCGCTTCGTAGGACACACCTAGATTGCTGAGGTTAATTCCTTCTGCTTCTCTATCGCCGATTTCCTTAAAGATAGCCAAGGACTGCTGGTAGAATTCAATCGCCTTGGGGTACTGTCCCAGGGATTGGTAAGCAATGCCCAAATTGTTTAAGGAACTGGCTTCCCCTTCTCTATCGCCGATTTCCCGATAGATTTTGAGAGATGCTTCCCAAGATTGCAAGGCTTCTCGATATTGACTGGTGTGAGCTTGCTGTAATCCTTGTTGCAGTAATCGATCTGCTTCAGCTTTTTGAGGGGACTGCGGGGGTTGTTCGAGAGAGGAGAGAAATTGTTGAATTCCTGCTTCTAACTGGGAGTCCTTGATTTCCTTGGCAATTGCCAGAGACTGCTGTAGCAAAATCTTGGCTTCCTGCGATTTTCCCAGATTGTGGTAGGCTAGACCCAAAAAATTGAGAGCTAGTGCTTCTACTCGCCGTTCCCCTGTCGTTCTCGCTAGTTCTAAAGCCGATTGCAAGATCCCGATTGCCTGTTCGTATTTACTGGCACGAACGTAAGCAATGCCGAGATTGACGGTAGATTTCGCTTCCCCTGCGCGGTCTTTAATTTGCTGGTGCGCCGCTACTGCCTGCTGGCAGGACTGAATCGCCGCTTCCGGCTGATTTTGGCTCAGATGCTCCCGACAGAGGTTCAAGAGGCGTTCTGCTTCTGTTTTCTGCGCCTGGGTCGTTTGCGCTCGTACATCTGAAGTGAAGAAGACTGAAGCAATGGGAGGGATAGCGACTAATCCAGTGCCCAGACAAGTAGCGAGGAAATACAAGACAATTGGGGACGATCTAGCCATTATCATCAACAGATGCCAGTCTTATGCCATTATCCTATTCATGCCGAGGAGAAACGACCCAATCTATCAACAAATTGTTACGCTCGCCAGCCGCTTCGGCGTTTTTGATTGTATTCCCTGTTCTAGAGCCATCAAACAGTTTTTAGTTGAACGAGGAATTCAGGGAAAGCAGATCGAACTAGACACGGGTTCACAAGACCCCATCTACGGACGGATCTATGATGATAGTATTGGCGAACTCATTGCTACCACTGGTCATCATGAAGGAATTGCTGTTGAGATCGATGGGGAAGAAATTGTTTTTGACAACCTTCACCCAGAAGGACTGCCCAAAACAATTTGGAGACAAAATCTCTACTCACCTATCCTAGAAGTAGGAAGAGACTTTCAAGTCACAGAAATCAATTTTTAGGCATCAGTAACTAAGAGATTCAGACATGGAGAATTTTTATAATTTACTGCAAAAAATCCAGAAAAGACCTGCTCTGTATTTAGGTCGTCAGTCGATCTTTAGTTTGCAGGCATTTTTAGATGGATATTATTATGCTCGTCGAGAGCTTAATATCCCTCTAACCGAGCAAGAAGCAGAATTTCAGGAGTTTTTGCAATGGATGCGGAAGAGATTTGATGTAGAAACTGGACAGTTATGGTCGAGTATTCTCCTCTTTCACTCCGCAGACGAAAGCAAAGCAGTTGAGAGATTTTTTAGCTTGTTTCAGGAATTTCTCGCTCGGAAAAATTGTCTAGCAGATGAACGAGAATCGAGTGAAAGTAGGATGATAACTCATTAAATGAAACTTGACAGCCACACATTGATTACTCTAAGAATTGTAATTAAGATTGAGCGGAGTACGAGTCAAATTGGAGGTAACAATGACTGATTTATTAGAGCAAGCCATTGCTAAGGTAAAACAGTTACCAGACTCAGAACAGGATAATATTGCTCAGATAATTCTTAAAGAACTTGAAACAAAAAAGTGGTTGATTTTTGGGATGAATTTGATGAAATCTTAGAAGACTGTCAAGTGAGTACGGGAATTAAAGATTTATCTTATCAACACGACCATTATATTCATGGAACACCTAAGCGAGAATAACAATTGTGAGAAAAGCTTTTGTTGATACGGCAGCTTGGATTGCTTTAATGACTGTTGATGATGATTTTCACGAACAAGCAAAACAGGTAAAAGCTCAATTGAAACGGGATAAATATTAATCTAGTTACCAGTGATTTTGTCTTATTAGAAGTGGCTGATGGTTTGGCTTTTCCTGATGTTCGTTCTCAAACTATCAACTTTATTAATCGGTTGAACATGGTTCTTCAGGAGATATTATGCTAAACTATTAGTAATTAACTAAAAAATGA
>CAYTUO010000512.1:0-2844 GCA_964441015.1 uncultured Pleurocapsa sp. | reverse complement strand
GCTTAAGTATCCTTTGTTTTTAGCCAAGTTCCACCTCCTCAACAGATTTAGTCATAAATCCACTATCTTGGTCGTAATGTCTTTCCCAAGTTGCTACTCCTAGATATTTAGGCAACCAACTTGGATAAGAGTCTTTAGAGTTTGCCCATTTTTTCGGCACATTGATAATGAAAGGTTCTTTGCGATATTTTTCCTTAGAATCCAGAATTTCTTTTACAGCGTCCAAATCTCTATCGAGAATGCAAGGCACAGAAAATTCATCCGTATCGCGGAAACTACCAGGAATTGCATAGTAACCACTTTCTAGAAAACGCGCACTACCATCAGCTTCTCGTTCGGGTGGTGAATAATTCTCTAAAGCTTCGGCAAACTGACGCTGACTGACTTCGGCGTGGCTTAACTCTTGTAAGAAAGCTGTTGCTATTTCTATTTCATCTTTTTGGTAGGGTGGATTTTTCGGCGGTGTATAAGTATGTAGCTTTGCTCGAAAATCTAATCCTCTGGCTAAATGGCGGTTTGCTCGTCCAAAACGTTGAACTAAAGAGGGAATCGGAGCAACTTCAGTGATTAATACATCCGCATCCAAATCTAGACTCATTTCGCAAACTTGAGTCGTAACTGCGATCGCAGGTTTCCTCTCAGATTGCTCTTTCTGCAAAGCAAAAGCTTCAACGGTTTTAGCGTGAACTTTTTGGCGATCGCACAATCGAAAGCGACTGTGATAAGTTAAAACTTCAGTATTGAGGGTAGTTCTTAATTTTTGGGCGATCGCCAGACAACGATCTACCGTATTCACTACCCACAACACCCGTTCGCCTTGTTGGTAAGCGGTAATAGCATTCTCAAAAGCCGCAGCAAAATTGTCCACAGGTTCTAAGTAATAGCGAGGATGACATTCCTTTTCTTCTAAATCGGGTAGTAAATCTCGATCCATTTCAGTGGGATAAACGGTTAACCCAGCTTTTTTTAATCGTTCCCGTCTAGAAGGAGGCAAAGTTGCCGTCATGCACAACACGGGAATATCGAAGTTTTCCAAGAAACTGACCAAGGAATCAAACATCCTTTGATCGAAACTGTGAACTTCATCGATAATGACTGCACTATCAGCTAGAACAGGCAACAAACAAAGGCTTTGATAGCTGTGTTCCAGAAAACTCAAAAATTGATCTACCGTTGCACTAAAATAACGTCGCGACCAAAATCCCAAAGCATAGAGGCGTTCATCTGCCTGAAAATCTTTACCTTCAATTGCCTCACTGGGATTTTCTTGCATCGCTTCTAGTTCGTAACGAGCCGTTCCTGTTACTAAAGCTGCATCCGTCGCTGGCGACCAACCAACGTAATCCCGAAAGCCTTCTGTCGCCGTTCCTCTGGTAGGATAGAGAAAAATTACTTTGCCAATATCATATTCTCTTGATTGTTGTTCTGCCCATTTCCAAGCTCCCAGTGTTTTACCCGCACCACAAGCCGCTAACAGTAATGCTTTTGAGCCTTGTTTAGCGATTTGTGCTTGAAAAGTTGCCAGCTTAAAGCCTCCTGTTTTAGCTTTTATTTGTCCGATACGGGGATTAATAATGGCCTTGGCAATATCCTCATCACCAATAGATTCAGAATGAACAACTTCTTCAATCCAATCCTCAATATTTTTACCTTCCCGCACTAAACCCGATGCGGCGGCATCCGATACAATCAAACCTGCTTTTATGGCAACCAAAAACGATTGTCTAGGCTGATTCTTTTCATCTCGCAATTCTCGTTTAAAACTTGTGCCAAATTGCTTGCCTTGCCTATAAGCTTGTTCCCATAAAGATCCAGGTTTCCAACTAATTTGAGGAAGGGAAGGAGTATCACCTAACTCAGCAACATCTGCAATCTGATTCAGAATTCTTAAAACTTCATGATGTTGAAAATACAGCGCAACTGAAGTTTTACTAGATTGAGGCTGACACCAACGAAAGTTTCTAAGTTTTTTACTTGCTTCTGGATCTCCTTTTATTGTTATCTGACTTTCAGAAGCTTTTAAATGATGAGATAAAACAGCCGCAGTAATGACATCAATATCTAGTCTTGAATTTTGAGCCAACCATTTACGAACCATTGGTGACAAGTTAAGGTTGTGTGCAATTTGTCAAGAACATGATGACAAAATGTTACTATGTCGTCTATACTTTGCTAATTAAGGCTTTTGAGACTTTTTTCGGTTGGCGATCGCGTGCTCTAGAAGCGCGATCGCCAACCCAGTAGACAGTAAGATGAAAAATGACCGAGATCGAGGCAAAAGTCAGCAAAAGTCCCAAATCCCAATACTAGCAAGCGATTGAGAGCTTGATTAAGATTAGTTAACCCATGCTTGACAAATAGGATTTTGTCTTAACTTGTCACCAATGTTTACGAACTTCTGACAGACATAAAACCAAGGCACTGAGATGTTCGTGTCTTAAGGTTTGCGGTTTAAATCCTGGTGCTGTTACTGCTTCATAGAAATCTTCGTTAGCCTTACCAATATCGTGAAATAAAGCCGCTACTCGCAAATTAAGTAAAAACTTTTCTTGGGCTTCTTTGTCTTCAATCCGGAAAAATCGACACCAATTTCTGCCCCAACGACCATCTAAACGAAAGATTAATTCAGCCGCTTTTTCAGTATCCTGTAGCTGATTTGTGTCTCTAGCGTCGGCATACATATCTCCAAGATTGTCTTTAATTAGTTTTCCCAGTCTTCCCAACTTAATCCCACAACACGGGAAAATTCTGAAATATTGTGAGTAATGAGGGTTAAATTATTGGCAATAGCGATCGCAGCCTAGTGACAACACGATCTTAATCTCCCAATGAATGATAATTTTG
>CAYTUO010000511.1:0-2864 GCA_964441015.1 uncultured Pleurocapsa sp. | reverse complement strand
GTCAAACAAATGCAGGGCAGCATGAGCCAAATCAATTGTCCTGACGAGAGTGCTTTTGAACGCGCTCAATATATGAAAGCCGTTCAAACTTATCATCCAGACCGAATACTCGTTTAAGTTTAAAGAGGATAAAACTGTCAGCACCCCTGGCTGAAAGCGCAGGGGCTTCAAGCCTCTAACTTTCGCCCCTAGCTGACCAGATTTAGTTCCTAAGAGGAACTCCGTTTAAGGCAAGTGCCAAAGTTCTTACCTACAAATGCGTAGCTAGTTTGTAGCTCTAAAACTAAACAATTAAACAGTTTTACGGGGGTAAGACAGTGTTGTTTAGAAGTGCCGACCTTAAACTTTATCGAAGCTAACATTACCCCTAATGGGAGGTTAAAATGCAAAACTTTGTCTTTGTTTTAGACACAGCAAAAAAGCCACTAAATCCTGTTCACCCTGGACTGGCAAGGCAGTTATTGAAACAAGGGAAAGCAGCCGTATTTCGGCGTTATCCTTTTACCATTATTCTTAAGAAGGAGGTAACAGAAACACCTAAAAATATCATTGTAAAATTAGACCCTGGTAGTCGTACAACAGGCATTGCTTTAGTTCAGAATAATCAAGTAATTTGGGGTGCAGAACTACAGCATCGTGGTCAACAAATTAAAGATGCTTTGACCTCAAGACGACAGTTAAGAAGGGGAAGACGGGGACGAAAAACTCGTTATCGTCAACCTCGATTTCTTAATAGAAAAAGCCCTGAAAGTTGGCTTCCTCCAAGCTTACAGCATCGAGTAGATACTACTCTGACTTGGGTTAAAAAATTAATCAGGTATTGTCCTATCAATTCTATTTCTGTTGAGTTGGTTAAATTTGACTTGCAAAAACAGGAAAATCTTGAAATTAGTGGGGTAGAATATCAACACGGAACCCTCTACGGATGGGAAGTTCGAGAATACTTATTAACTAAATTTAATCTAACTTGTCAGTATTGTGGAGCAACAGATAAGCCTTTTGAAGTTGACCACATTCATCCCAGAAGTAAAGGAGGAAGTGATAGAGTTTCTAACTTAACTCTTGCTTGTCACGACTGTAATCAAGCCAAAGGAAATCAGGATATCAAGAATTTCCTTAAAGGAAAATCCGACTTGGTTAACCGCATTTTAAAACAGGCAAAAACACCGTTAAAAGATGCTGCTGCTGTTAATTCTACTCGTTGGAAATTATTTAATTCTCTCAAAGAGATAGGATTACCAGTAGAGACAGGTAGTGGTGGATTAACTAAGTTTAACCGGAAGCGATTAAAAGTTCCTAAATTTCATTGGCAAGATGCAGCTTGTGTCGGAAAAGTACCTGATAACTTAGTTTTCAAAACCAATCAGCCTTTATTAATTAAGGCAACAGGTCACGGAACAAGACAAATGTGTAGAACTAACAAATTTGGATTTCCTGTTCGTTATGTTCCACGTCAAAAATTTGTCAAAGATTTTCAGACTGGTCAGATTGTTAAGGCTATTGTCACGAAAGGGAAGAAAATTGGAACTTATGTGGGACGAGTTGCTGTTCGTTCCACAGGAAGTTTTAATATTTCGACTCAGCAAGGTTTGGTTCAAGGAATTGGACACAAATATTGTCAAGTTATCCATCAAAAAGATGGATATAACTACAGTTTTCACGCCACCTAAAGGTGGTCGTTGTTCCTCCAACGGCTAAAGCACGTTGGTTTCCCAACGAGGATTATTATGATTAAACGCATCGGTATCCTGACCAGTGGTGGCGACTGTCCGGGTTTAAATATGGCAATTCGAGCCGTTGTTTGTCATGCTACGAGTGTCTATGGCTGGGAAGTACTGGGCATTCCCTATGCAACTCAGGGCTTGTTGGAGGGCAAAGCCATTGCTTTGAATTTACATGGCTTGGATCTGCACGGCATCGATCCCTTGCTGAGTATGGGGGGGACGATTCTGGGTTCTATCAATAAAGGAGATACACTGGCGCAGGCAGAACAGTTAAATGCCAGTTATCGATCGCTCGGTTTGGATGCTCTCATTGTCATCGGCGGCGATGGAAGTTTGGCAATTCTCAGGGAAGTCGCTAAGAAGGGAAATTGGAATCTCGTTGGGATTCCCAAAACCATCGATAACGATGTAGCACTTACAGAACGCGCGATCGGGTTTGATACGGCAGTCAATACGGTGACGGACGCATTGACCCGCTTGACTTACACGGCCGCCAGTCACGATCGCGTCATGGTGGTTGAAGTCATGGGCCGAACGGCAGGACATCTAGCTCTCAATTCTGGTATAGCAGGTGGTGCCGATGTCATTTTGATTCCAGAGATTCCTTATTCCATCCCCAAAGTCTGTCAAAAACTCAGGGAATTGCGAGATAAATGGGGACGAAAATTTGCGATCGTCGTTGTTGCTGAAGGTGCAAGAACGGCAGAAGGAACGCTCAGTTGCTACACGGATTCCCTCGGTGAAGTTCGTTTGCGCGGCATCGGTCAATACATTACCGAACACATTTCCGCTTGTAGCGAGACGACCGTAGAAACCCGATTGACGATTTTGGGGCACGTCCAGCGCGGCGGTATGCCATCGGCGGGCGATCGCACTTTAGCTGCTGCCTTTGGTCAAGCTGCTGTCGATTTGGTGGCTCAAGCACAATTCGATCGCATGGTGGCTTGGCAAAACGGTACAGTAACCAGCGTTCCTCTAGAAGCAGTCGTAACTCAGAGTCCATCGTTGGTCAATCCGCATGGCTGCTTAGTGCAAACGGCAAAAGCTTTGGGAATTTATATCGGTGAGAGCGAGTACGCCACCGTGCCTACTCAACCCCAAGTCCCAAGTTCAGTAGTTCAGTAGTTCAGGAGTTCAGTC
>CAYTUO010000510.1:0-2868 GCA_964441015.1 uncultured Pleurocapsa sp. | reverse complement strand
AAAACTTCGATACTGGAGGCAAATTTAACAGGTTGTCGCACATGATTAACCCAATATTGAGGGGTAGCAATTTCTTCTGTTGCCAATTCTCCAGTCAGGTTAGAAATAATATCTATATGAGGAACAGAATAAGTTATCTGACGAGCAATTTGTTCAAAGTCTGCCAACATCGGTTCCATCAAAGGCGAGTGAAACGCATGAGAAACCTGTAACCTTTTCGTTTTAATGCCTTGAGATGTTAATTTAGAAATAATTTCTTGAATAGCTTCTGTTTCTCCCGAAATAACAATATTTTGAAAACCGTTAATTGCTGCGATCGCAACTTGCTTTATATAGGGTTCAATCGCTATTCGTACCGTTGCTTCATCTGCCAATACTGCCACCATTTCACCATTTTGGGGCAATGCTTGCATCAGTTTTCCTCGATGGGCAATCAATTTCAATCCATCTTCTAAACTGAATACGCCAGCAATACAAGCAGCGACATATTCACCAACACTGTGCCCCATCACCACACTGGGTTTAATACCCCAAGACTGCCATAATTGAGCGAGAGCATATTCTAGGGCAAATAGTGCGGGTTGGGTATAAACGGTTTCATCAAGGAGACTGGTGACTGGTGATTGGTGATTAGTGATTGGGAAATTTGTTTCTGTTGTCTGTGGATAGAGAACTTCCAATAAAGACTTTTCTAAATAGGGTTGTAAAATTTCAGCACATTGATCTAAAGCAGCACGAAAAGTCGGTTGAGTTTGATACAGTTGGTACCCCATGCCGACATACTGGGAACCTTGCCCTGTAAATAAAAAAGCAATTTTCTGGTTAATTCCCTTATCTACCGTACCTGCTAAAACTCCAGGAAATTCTGCTTCCGCCCTAAAAGCCGCTAACTTCTCTTGCAATTGCTTCGCAGAATCAGTCACAATAGCAAGACGATGGTTAAAGTGCGATCGCCCCGTATTCGCCGTAAAACAAAGATTTTCTAGAGCTACTTCTGAACTATCTGTCAAGTATTTTTCATAAGACTTAACCAAATCTTTCAACCCTGTTTCACTCTTAGCCGAAAGACTCAATAGATGTAGCGGACGCTCAACTTTTTCTCTGCGCCTCTGCGCCTCTGCGAGATATTCCCCTAAAACAACATGAGCATTCGTCCCCCCGAACCCAAAAGAACTCACCCCAGCAAAACGGGATTGTTCACCTTTCTGCCAAAGTTGACGTTGAGTCGGAATCGAAATAGGAGTTTCTTGTAAATCAATATGGGGATTTAAAGTACTCAGATGGAGATGAGGGGGAATCTCTTCATATTGGAGACAAAGAACAACCTTAATTAACCCTGCAATTCCCGCCGCCGCTTCTAAATGACCGATATTCGTTTTAACAGAACCTAGCCATAACGGTTGGTTTAGGGAACGTCCTGGCATTAAAACGGTTTTTAGGGAATTTACCTCAATGGGATCTCCAAGAGAGGTTCCGGTTCCATGAGTCTCGACATAGCTAATCTCTGAGGGATTTACGCCAGCATTTTCTAACGCTTGACGAATGACCGCCTGCTGTGCGAGTCCGTTGGGTGCAGTCAATCCGTTGCTGCGTCCATCTTGATTAATAGCAGAACCGCGAATGACTGCAAGAATCCTATCGCCATCTCTCTGGGCATCGGACAGACGTTTGAGAATAACAACTCCGCAACCTTCCCCTCGCACATATCCATCTGCACCCTCATCAAAAGTTTTACAGCGACCGTCAGGGGACATCATCCCCGCTTGCGTGAACGTTTGCGTTAATTCTGGAGATAAAATAACATTGACTCCGCCAGCTATGGCGCGATCGCACTCCCCATTTTGTAGACTTCTCAGTGCAAGGTGAATGGCGACTAAAGAGGAAGAACAAGCGGTATCTACCGTTAAAGATGGGCCGCGCAGATCGAAGAAATAAGAAAGGCGGTTAGCTGCGATACTGTGAGCATTTCCCGTTCCTGCATAAGCATCCGGTTCTAAGAGATTTTGCAGTCGAATCTGAGAATAATCGCTGCTGCTAATTCCAACAAAAACTCCCGTTGTGCTACCTGATAGCTTATCTGCGGCTATTCCTGCATTTTCTAGCGCTTCCCAACTCACCTCTAGTAATAATCGTTGCTGAGGGTCCATTTCCTTAGCTTCGCGGGGGGTAATTCCGAAGAATTGCGGGTCAAAGTGGTCAATTTGTGCTAAAAATCCACCCCATTGATGGCTTTCCCAACGATCTTTTACTCGCGTAACAGCATCCTTGCCCTCACATAACAGTTTCCAGAAAGCTTCAGGATTATTGGCACCAGGAAAACGACAACCGATACCAACAATAGCGATGGATTCTGAATTGTGAATTTTGAGTTCTGAATTGAGAACTTTTTTTGCCTCCTTATCCCCTTGTCCTAAATAGCTTGCCAGGGCTTCAATCGTGGGATAATCGTAGGCGAGGGTAGGAGATAGCTTTCGTCCCAACCAATCTTCTAATTCAGCCGTTAGACGCACTGCTTGAACGGAATCTAGCCCATAACTCGCAAAGGGTTCTCGAACATCAATTTCTTGAGGTAAAATTCCCAAACGCCGAGCAATATTTTCTATTAACCACCCTTGAATCGCTTGTTGTTGTTTATTTGCTGAATGATGGACGGCGGATGTGGTTTTTTGTTGGTCAGCTAACGGGTAACTGGTCACTGATAACTGGTCACTGTTCCTCCACTCCCCTACGACATCCAAATTTCCCTCCAGAAAACCCGCTTTACAGGCGTGGCGTTGTATTTTGCCGCTAGAGGTTTTGGGAATGCTACCCGTCTTGAGAAAAGCGATCGCAAAGGGTTGTAATTCGTGGTTTTGGGCGACTGCTTTA
>CAYTUO010000509.1:0-2875 GCA_964441015.1 uncultured Pleurocapsa sp. | reverse complement strand
CGAGCTATTTGAGCGTTTACCTGGCATTCCTCTAAGCAAGCGAGAAGTGCGGTTGCTCTTGATTTCTGCCTTGAGACTGAAAGCAGACTCGATTTTATGGGATATTGGGGCAGGAACTGGCACGATTCCTGTAGAAACGGGATTACTTTGTCCTAAAGGTCAGATTTTGGCTGTAGAAAGGGATGAAGAAGTCGCTAGCTTAATTCACCGCAACTGCGATCGCTTTGAGGTGGCTAATGTAGAAGTGATCGAGGGAAGTGCCCCTGAGTGTCTGAAAACCTTACATCCCTTACCTGATCGCGTTTGTATTGAAGGCGGACGACCGATCAAAGAGATTTTGAAGCAAGTTTGGCAATATTTAAAACTGGAAGGTAGGATCGTAGCAACAGCAGCCAATTTAGAAAGTTTGTACCTGATCTCTGAAGGATTAGCAGAGTTACAGGCACGCAATGTTGAAGTGGTTCAAGCGGCCGTCAATCGTTTGGAAACCAGAGGCATTCATCAAGTTTTTGCCGCAGTCGATCCGATTTTTATTTTGAGCGGAGAAAAGTTGGAATCCTGATGGCAGGAGAGATAATGCTTATTTAAAATTTATACAATTGAGTTACAGGAATTTGTTAACCTTTCATAAGGATTTCTTAACCTGGCTGGTATTTTTTGGTTCCCACTAGGTTTTTTTCTGAAGAGATAATATGCCTTGGTCTCGTATTATTAGTGCTGTTGTTGCGATCGCCCTAGCTCTGGGCATGATTATTATTGGCGGGTGGTATTTTACTCTAGGACTTGGAGTAATTGTTTTTTTAGGACAGAGGGAATATTTTCAACTGGTGCGGGCCAAAGGAATTGCACCGGCTGCCAAAACGACGCTCGTACTTTCTCAATTACTGCTCATCACGGCTGCTATTTCCTCTCCTCTGACCGATGCTCTGTTTCCGATGACGGGTGCGCTCATCTGTTTTTATCTGCTCTTCCAGCCTAAAATAGCCACGATTGCCGATATATCTACCTCTATTCTCGGATTATTCTACGGAGGCTATCTTCCTAGCTATTGGATTAGGTTGCGTGTCGGTTTTGCCTCAACTCCATCGCCTGTTAGTATTGCTAGCACTAATTTGCCTCTGATGGGTTTCTGGCCCGAATCCTGGACACATCCTAAACTGTTCCCACCCGCTTTGATGGTTACTTTTTTGGCTTTTGGTTGCATTTGGGCAGCCGATATCGGTGCCTATATTATGGGAAAGTGGTTGGGGCGCACGCAACTGTCGCACATCAGCCCGAAAAAAACGGTAGAAGGGACGATTTTTGGCATTTTAGGCAGTATTATCGTGGCAGAAATAGGGGCTTGGTATCTAGAGTGGCCCTACTGGCAGATAACGGGACTAATTTTAGGTATACTCATTGGAATTGTCAGTCTTTTAGGAGATTTAACCGAATCGATGATGAAACGAGATGCAGGCGTAAAAGATTCGGGACAATTAATCCCTGGACACGGTGGGATTTTGGATCGTACTGATAGTTATGTGTTTACTGCTCCCTTGGTTTACTATTTTGTCACATTATTTTTGCCGTTCGTAGTTGGGCTTTAGCCCGACATTGCATCAGGTTTTGCGCTAAAACGCAACTACCAACTCAATTCATTGATTGATGGAAGCAAATTAGTGAGGATTTACCTTATCAATCGCTCTTTTTAACATTTGAGTAGCGCGATCGACTTCAGCTTCGGAAACAATTAACGGTGGCACGAATCTTAAAACTTTCGGGCCGGCTGGTGCGATTAACAAGCCTTCTGCTATGGCTGCATTGACAAAATCCATAGAGGTTAATTGAACGTCT
This sequence comes from uncultured Pleurocapsa sp., assembly GCA_964441015.1. Taxonomy (GTDB): domain Bacteria; phylum Cyanobacteriota; class Cyanobacteriia; order Cyanobacteriales; family Microcystaceae; genus Hydrococcus. The sequence continues at coordinate 1,042 of CAYTUO010000509.1, read as the reverse complement.
GCATTAATTTCTAGGCCATTAATCAATCCCCAGCCTCGCACTTCTGTAAATAGAGTCGGATATTTGTGTACAATTGTACACAAATTGGCCCGCAGTTGTTCCCCGCGTGCCTGTACGTTTGACAATAGATGATCTTTTTCTATCGTCTGCAAGACAGTCAGCGCCGCAGCACAAGCAAAAGGATTTCCCCCAAAAGTGCTGGCATGGCTACCAGGATCGAAAACATCGCAGAATTTCTTGCACATCATCGCCCCAATGGGAATGCCGCCTGCGAGTCCCTTGGCACTGGTAAAGATGTCGGGTTCAACTCCTAGATTTTCATAGCCCCATAATTTCCCGGTGCGTCCTACCCCAACTTGGACTTCATCGAACACTAAAAGGATATTATTTTCATCGCAAATCTTCCGCAGGTGCGAGAAATAGTCTAGATCGCCGGGACGAACGCCGCCTTCTCCCTGTAAGGGTTCGAGCATGATAGCCGCGACACGGCGGTTCCCCTCATCCAAATCTGTAATGGCATTTTCGATCGCTTCGAGATCGTTATAGGGGACGTACTCAAAACCAGGCATTAATGGCTCGAAATCCTTTTGATACTTCGGCTGTCCGGTAGCAGTAATCGTGGCTAGGGTGCGTCCGTGGAAGCTGGCTTTAGCCGTTAAAATGACAGGTTGCTCTAGAAAATCTAAAACCGTATGAGCATACTTGCGTACTAGTTTAATGGCCGCTTCATTAGCCTCAGCCCCAGAATTACAGAAAAAAACCTTGGCCGGATATGACCAGTAAACTATCTCCCGGGCTAATTTTGCCTGAGGTATATGATAATAATTATTAGGGACGAAGGTCAATCTCTTAATCTGGTCGCGTACTGCCTGCATAACCTGGGGATGACAATGACCAAGATTACCCACTCCCCAACCCGGGAAAAAATCCAAATAAACTTTATTCTGAATATCCCAAAGCTTGCTACCCTTGCCTTTAACAAAGATAAGCGGTACCTTGCTGTAGGTCGGCATTATATAATCTCGATAACTATCGAAAACTT
>CAYTUO010000508.1:0-2876 GCA_964441015.1 uncultured Pleurocapsa sp. | reverse complement strand
CTATCTATACAAACGGGAGTTTTAACAAGCGGAGGTTTTATAAGGGTTTAACCTAACTACCTTATTGATTGTTAATTTTTTCTACAAATTGTAAAGGACGCTAGGCGTATTATGTCAACTTTATTTTTTTCAAAAGGGGGTAAAGGTTTTCAAGAACTTACGGACGTTCAAAAGGAAAATTAACTGCTGGATGTTGGAGTCTACTTGAGGCGGGAAGGGACTTTCAGCTAGTTGCGCTCTGATTTGGGCATATTCGGCAGCCGTTAGGGGTTGTCCGTCTATGGGCGATCGCGCTTCGGTGATTATCTCCGTCCGCAACACTTCTTCTGGAATATCTTCTGGTGGCGGAAGTGCAACGCTGACTTGCATACCCGTCGAGGCTAATCCCAGACTCGCACTTATCCCAAACAGTAGGAGTTTTTTCTTCATCTTTTTAGCCGCAATCCCAATTATAAATAACATTGGTAAAATCTAACTGTTTTAGTTTTGATTCTTGAATAAAAAAGTTGCCCACTCCCACATCTCCCCAGATAATTTCTCCCTTTCTGTTTTTTATCTCAAAAATTTTCTAATCCAGGCGGTAATTTTTCTGAGCAGATTTTATGAATTTCAGCAATTCTTTCAAAGATCCAAGGATAGGTTTGACGGTAATGGGGAATGAGGGCTAAAGGACTCAATAAAGCTGCCGCCGCAAGATCGGCAACGCTGAGGCGATCGCCCAGCAAATAAGGTTGCTTTTGCCAAGGCGATAGGATCTCCATAGCCGTTTCTAGCCGTTCTGCCGCTAGTTTAACTGATGCGGGGGTAATTCTATACTGACGGCGCACGATATTAATCACTAGCTGACTGGAAAAAGACGGATCGATCGCCTTACCTTCTCCAGCACGAAAGTGATAGTAGACAAAACGACTCGCTATTCCAATACTTTCATCCAACCAATCTTCGAGTAACCAAGCTTGGGTTTGTTCTTCTGATTTTGGGAGCGTTAATGAGGGTTCGGGAGCATATTTTTCTAAATATTTAAAAATGCGCGTTGAATCTGCGATCGCTTCTGGTTCTCCCATTTTTTCGGGCAATAAAACAGGAACCGTCGTTAACCCAGTCAAGGGTTTGAGTTTAAAAATATGTAATCCTGGCGTTAGGTTTTCCAAGCGATATTCAATTTGCTTGTATCCTAGTGCTAAACGTGCCTTACGGCAATAGTGGGACGTGCTGAATTGCAGAAGCAGCATTGACAGTAATCAGTAATCAGTAATCAGTAATCAGTAATTAGTTTATCTCTCTTGACTGGGTGTGGGTTTCAATTCCCTACAAGGAGCCTTACAAGAGAAATTTCTTAGAATTATCGAAAGAGAACGAATATATTTTATAAAGTTGATAACTGATAACTGATAACTGATAACTGATAATGGGATGAGCGAAATTTCTCAAACGATTCAATTACCGAGTAGTGAAAGCGCGATCGCCTTAGCGGGAATTAAAGACGAAAACCTAAAATTCCTCTCTCGTCACACCGGAGCGAATTTAGTCTTGCGAGGTCAAGAATTACTCGTCTATGGTGAAGAAAAACTGGTAGAACGTGCCCTGAAAATCGTGCGATCGCTCAAATCTTATTGGCAAGAAGCGAAAACTATCTCGCAACCCGATCTACTGACAGCCTTTCAAGCACTCGATACTGGACGTTTGGAGGAATTTCAAGATTTACAACAAAATGTACTGGCTCGCACGCGACGGGGAGAATTAATTCGAGCAAAAACCTTTCGCCAGCGACAGTATATCAAAGCCATTCAAACCCACGATATCACCTTTTGTATCGGCCCGGCGGGAACAGGAAAAACCTTTCTAGCTGCCGTTTTAGCCGTCCAAGCATTGCTGAATAATCAATGCGATCGCCTCATTCTCACTCGTCCTGCCGTAGAAGCGGGAGAAAAATTGGGGTTTTTGCCAGGAGATTTGCAGCAGAAAGTGAATCCTTTTTTGCGTCCTCTCTACGATGCGCTGTATGAATTTATCGATCCCGAAAAAATCCCCGATCTCATGGAGAGAGGCAAAATTGAAGTGGCACCGCTTGCTTATATGCGAGGACGGACGTTAAGTAATGCCTTTATTATCGTCGATGAAGCACAAAACACTACGCCAGCACAACTGAAAATGGTGTTGACTCGCCTGGGATTCGCTTCGCGAATGGTGGTGACGGGAGATATTACGCCAATCGATTTACCTAATCCTCAAGAATCGGGATTAATCGTGGCGAGTAAAATCTTGCGATCGGTTGAGGGGATCGCGTTCTGTCAATTTACCCAGGCGGATGTGGTTCGCCACCCCCTCGTGCAAAGAATTGTTGAAGCTTACGAGCAGTTTGAAAAATAAATTCCTAAAAGTTTACAAAAGGAGCTACTACTTTTCCTGGATAAACAAGTATTTATACTTAAAAATTTCAAATTGAAATTGCCATTTTTTTCTCTTTTAAAAATTAAGTTTTCTTAGGCTTTTTTTTGGGGTAAAAGTCTCTTTTTTTGTCATTTTTGCTGAATAAAAATGATAACCATTATTTGTCGAGATCGCCTTGCCTTGTAAAAAACTAGAAGAATCTCAGCGAAATCTCGGAGTCCTTCCATAAATTGTTAATAAAAAAAACTAAATTATTTCTGGAAAAATACTGAAGACATATCCAAGAAAATACCATTAAACTTCTATTAAGAATTTTTCTAACTTAAGTATTAAACTCAGAACTCAGGACAAATTTCATGCAATCCAAGAGGATAAGCGAACAGTTCCGCGAGCAATTTCAATTATTGGTCGCTAATACAACCGATTTAAAAAAAGAAGTCTATCGAATTCGCTATGAAGTCTATTGCCAAGAACTCAATTACGAG
>CAYTUO010000507.1:0-2920 GCA_964441015.1 uncultured Pleurocapsa sp. | reverse complement strand
AGGTAGAGGAGGTAGCCAATCCAATTGCAGTTGTTGTCGTTTGAGATAGGTGAGTTCTAAGCGAACTCGTTCCCAGACTTTGGGCAATAATTCGATTAAGTTTTGAAATTGTTCGACGAAGGGCGGTACGATGAGGACAAAAAATAAAATAATGATGACTAGACTAATAATTAAAGTAGTCGCGATCGCCACATTTCGTTTAATTCCAAATCCCTGCAAATAACGGACAATTCTGTTGAGCGCAGTGGCGAAAATGACTGCCGTAAACACTAACAGCAGCAGTTGCCGAATTTCCCAAAGGATGAAAAGGGAAATAACAAGGCAAAAGAAACCAATCCACTGACCGAATTTCACAATTTATTACTAATAGAGGACTTTGTTAATCATCGAAGTTGCCAGCACAATTGTCGAAAATCCTCGCCCCGATGCTCAAAACTTTGATATTGGTCAAAGCTAGCACAAGCAGGAGACAATAAAACAACTTTTGCGTCCTTTTGTTGAGCCAATTCTAACCCCCTTGTTACCGCCTTATCCATTGTTTCGACGATTTCATACGCCTCATAACCTGAAGCTTGCAACCGTTGAGCAAAGGTAGGTGCAGCATCGCCAATAAGTAACACTGCCGCCGCTTTAGCCTGAATTGTGTTAATCCATCCGGTATCGTCGCCTTCTTTTGCCTCTCCTCCTGCAATGAGGATTGCGGGTGCTTTAACTGAGGCTAAACCCACCTCGGCTGCATCATAGTTCGTGGCTTTGCTATCGTTAATAAAGTCTATGCCTGCTATGGTACAGATGTACTCAAGACGATGAGGAACACCAGGGAAGGTGGCAATAGCATGAGCGATCGCACCTTTATCGATGCCTGCCAATCGCGCCGCCCCAACCGCCATCAGCAAGTTTTCGAGATTGTGCGCTCCTACCATTTTAAACAGGTGTACAGGCATAATTAATTCCCCGAAAGCCGTCAGCCAACTGTCTTCGAGATAAACTCCTTTAGCTGGTTCGCACAACAGCTTATCTTTGCCTCGAACGCTCGTCCAATAAGCATTTTTCCACTGTTCCAACCCGACATTATGCAAATAAGGATCGTCTCCATTGAAAATTTGATAATTGCAACGATTGAGTAGAGACGCTTTAATGTTGTAGTAATTGTCTAGCGTTTGGTGACGATTGAGGTGATCGGGAGTAAACGTCGTCCAGACACCGATTTTAGGCGCAAGTTTACAGGAAGACTCGATCTGATAGCTGCTAATTTCGGCAATAATCCAATCATAGGGATTTTGGATTGGAGATTGAGAATTTCCTGGCAACGCCAACTCACAGGCAGCATAGCCAATATTGCCGCAAGAAGGAGCATTCAATCCTGCCGCTTGAAAGATAGCTGCGATCAAGGATGTTGTCGTGGTTTTGCCGTTAGTTCCCGTAATGCCTACCCAAGGACAAGATTTGAGATAGCGCCAAGCGAGTTCGAGTTCGCCAATGGTATCGATTCCTAGATTTCTCGCTTCAACTAATACTGGAATATCCCAAGGAACGCCAGGACTGACAACGATGAGATGCGGTAAATCTGTTGGATTGAGCGTAAAAGTATGACCTAGCTTAACGGTAATTCCTTCTGTTGCCAGATCTTGCTGAATTTTTTCTAAGGATTCACTCTTAGCGCGATCGCCCAGGATTACTTCCCAACCTTCTTGTTTAAGTAACTTTGTAGCCGCAATTCCCGATCTTCCAAGTCCAATAACGTAAGCTTTGGGCATATCTTCAGTATCAGTGTGAGCAACCTATATCGTACCTTTAACAGTTACCAGTTACCAGTTACCAGTTATCAGTTATCAGTTACCAGTTACCAGTTTAGCAAGAGAAAAGTTAACCCGATTACACAAATACTATGTGTATTAAAAGTTGTGAATAAATGAAAAAACTCGATTTCTGTTTCTGAGTCATCAAATCTGTTTAATTAGTGCGACCATCTTGGTCGCGAGTGGGACGCTCGCACTAAGTATTTATATCCACCTACTTATCACTTCTTAAAGATTGTGATTATTAAGTTCGTTCTGATAGCGAGCTAAAAGTGAATCAAAAAGACTAGACGAAGCTCGAAAATTTGTTTGTTTCAGACGTTCAAGTGACTCGGCTAAATCGATTAAATCTCTAAGGGCAGCTTGATAGAGAACACCAAGTAAACCTATTACTTTTAACACTCTATCGGCAGCTATTTTTCGAGCTTCTTGCTCGTCCAAAATAATCAAATTGGCTTTTAATCTTTCTGCCAAGAAAATAGCATTACGTTCGCCGAAATCCAAGGTAAAAAGCGACTCGTCATCAACTAGATCTATTGATCGAATTATTAGCCAAGGCGGGGGTGCTGCTATCCATTCTTGTAAGACAATTGGCGAGCCTGATGCGCTGAGTTCCTGACAAACAGCTTGAGGAATAATGACTTGACCGTACAATTGAGGTAGCACATTGATAGCATCAATTAGCACTAGATAGCAAATCGGTGATGTGTTAGAAACAACGATCAATTGGACATTAACTCGTTAATAACTTGAATATCTTGTTCTAAATCGGTTTCATTATAGTGTAAATTTGCTCCTCTTTCCTTGAGAAATTGTTCCACTTCATAAAAAGAAGATAAACTTAGCATTTGTCTTACCTGTCCCCGTGTCATTACCCCTCTGCGATAGCCTTCAACAGCCAAAGATTCTAGCGTTCGTTGCGATAAATTTCCCCACTTGACTTCGAGGATATCGGCTAATTCTTCTGGAATGTCAATTGTGATTTGCATTGTCTATTAGTCTCGTTCTACTGTCTGTTATCTATTTTAGAATGGCGTTGGCGGAGCTTACTTTATTTTTGTCCGACTACTTATAGCGGTTTTCAATTGGGTGGCTCATAATAACAGCAGTGGGTAAACCAG
>CAYTUO010000506.1:0-2920 GCA_964441015.1 uncultured Pleurocapsa sp. | reverse complement strand
AGGAATCGGGATGGAAGTAATGCACGAGCGCAACGCTCACAACTTCCCCTTAGATTTAGCATCGGGTGAAGTCACTCCAGTTGCTTTGACCGCTCCTTCTATTCAGGGATAAGGTTTAGAGCAAAAGATATAACAATCTAGGTTTCCAAATCAGTGCGCTCTTTATGCTGAAGGGCGCTTTTTGTTATCTGCGATTGGACGCGATCGCTTCTTATAATAGGAGGGGATAAATTTGGAGGCCAACTCGCTATTTATACTCCTCCCTTAGCTCGTCTGATCGAACAACTGCAACGATTACCTGGTGTCGGCCCGAAAACTGCCCAGCGACTGGCCCTGCACATTCTCAAGCGTTCTGAAGCCGAAGTCCAAACACTAGCTAACGCTCTAATCGAAGCAAAAAAGCAAGTTGGCTTGTGTCAAGTTTGCTTTCATCTTTCGGCTGAACCTATCTGCGAAATCTGCCGCAATCCCAATCGGGATAATAATACGATTTGCGTGGTAGCAGACTCCCGCGACGTAATTGCTATAGAAAAAACGCGAGAGTATAACGGCAAATATCATGTCTTAGGAGGGGTGATTTCTCCGATGGACGGCATCGGCCCCGAACAGCTTAACATTACGCCATTGGTGCGGAGAGTCACTCAACAGAAAATCAAAGAAGTTATTTTGGCAATCAGTCCCAGCGTAGAAGGCGAGACCACAACTCTTTATATCGGTCAACAGTTGAAGCTATTTACGCGAGTTACCAGAATTGCTTTTGGCTTACCAATGGGCGGCGATTTAGAATACGCCGATGAAGTCACCTTGGCACGCGCTTTAGAAGGACGGCGAGAGTTAGATTGAAACCTTGATAACAAAATTTGTAGGGCAGGCAGATTGTCTACCCACCCTGGTAGAGGACTTGCTCCGTTAAAAACTTAGCAGATCTTTCTCCTGTCTATTGCATTCTCAATCGGCGTGTTGTCGATACCAATCAATAGTATTTTTTAACCCCTGCTTAAAGTCTACCTGAGCCGTAAAACCAAAAGCCTCTTTTGCTCTGGTAGTATCTAAACAGCGACGTGGTTGACCGTTGGGTTTATCCATCTCCCAAACGATCTCCCCATCAAATTCCATCAGTTCGCCAATCAATTCCACTAAATTGCGAATGGAAATTTCATAATTGGTTCCCAGATTGACCGCTTCAGAGTCGTTATATTTCTGGGTTGCCATGACGATTCCCCGCGCTGCATCAGTAGAATAGAGAAACTCGCGAGTAGGACTGCCATCACCCCAAACGGCTATCTTTTTTTCTCCTCTTTGCTGTGCTTCATATACTTTGCGAATCAAGGCAGGAATCACATGAGAACTGCGAGGATCGAAGTTGTCTTCAGGCCCGTACAAATTAACCGGCAGTAAATAGATGCCATTAAACCCGTATTGCTGCCTGTAGGACTGAAGTTGAACCAACAAAGCTTTTTTGGCAATGCCGTATGGTGCATTAGTTTCCTCTGGATAGCCATTCCAGAGATCGTCCTCTTTAAACGGAACCGGAGTAAACTTGGGATAGGCACAAATAGTTCCGACGCAGACAAATTTTTCTACTCCTGCTTGATAGGCAGCATGAATCAACTGAGCGCCCATCATTAAATTATCGTAGAACAGTTCTGCCGGCTTTTCCCGATTTAAGCCAATCCCGCCCACATGGGCAGCCAAATGAACGATAATATCTTGCTGTGCGACCGCCCTTTGACAATTTTCGAGAACGCGAAGATCGCAATCACGGGAACGGGGTATGGTAATTTTTTCTAGCTTAGCTCCCGCCTCACAAAGCTGCTCGATCGCTTGGCGACCGAGAAATCCAGCCCCACCCGTCACTAGAATGCGTTTATTGCTTAGATCTAGCATAGTTATTTATCCTTAATTGCTGTCTGCCATCACTCAGCAGCCAGTTATCAGCGATCGCTGCCGAAAAAACTCTTAACTGATTGCCGATAACTGATTACTGATAACTGATTTAGTCCACCATGACGCTTACATTCTGACGGATATAAGCATTATCGAGCAATAGTTTTTTGCTGGAAGTTCCATTGGGAGGAGATAGGCTTAATACAGCTAGGTCAGCATCTACCATCAAACACACTAACTCCTCAAAAGTGACTGAAGGTTGCCATCCGAGTTTTTGTTTGGCTTTGGTTGGATCTCCTATTAATAACTCTACTTCGGCAGGGCGCAGATAACGCTCGTCGAAGGCAACATAATCTTCCCAATTGAGATTGACATGATTAAAAGCAATATCCAAAAACTCTCGAACTGAGTAAGTTTCTCCAGTCGCTACTACATAATCATCTGGCTCATCTTGTTGGAGCATAAGCCACATGGCTTTTACATAGTCCTTAGCATAACCCCAGTCCCGTTTAGCATCCAGATTCCCTAAATAAAGCTTTTGCTGAGTGCCTGCTACAATTCGAGCCAAGGCTCTCGTAATTTTGCGGGTTACAAAAGTCTCGCCGCGCCGAGGGGATTCGTGGTTAAATAAAATGCCATTACAAGCAAACAGTCCGTAAGATTCCCGATAATTCAAGGTTTGCCAATGGGCATATACTTTAGCACAGGCATAGGGACTGCGAGGATAAAATGGCGTTGTTTCCTTTTGGGGAATTTCCTGCACCTTGCCAAACATTTCGGAAGACCCCGCCTGATAGAAGCGGACTTCGATTCCCGTGCGCTGTTGATAATCCCGAATCGCTTCTAGCAAGCGCAATGTACCCATCCCTACCGCATCTGCCGTGTATTCTGGAGAATCAAAACTGACCCGAACATGGGATTGAGCGCCTAAATTGTAAATTTCCACCGGCTGAACTTGTTCTAAAATTCGCCGTAGCGTTGTTCCATCGGTTAAATCCCCGTAGTGCAAAAACAAACGCGCTTCTGTTTTGTG
>CAYTUO010000505.1:0-2926 GCA_964441015.1 uncultured Pleurocapsa sp. | reverse complement strand
CGAGGTCGTGTCTACCGTTTCTTTAATATCTTTTAAGCGAGTGGAAAATTCAACAACTTTTCCCAGAGGATTGACGAAGTGAATGCCAGAATTTAGAGGGCGATTCTCAACTTTGCCAAAAATTTCCACAATTGCGACTTCTCCCGTAGGAACAATCACTAAAAAACGTGAGAAAAATTGCAACAGAGAAGCTAAAGCAGCCAACGTACCGATGAACAGCGCGATCGCGCGAACTGTCTGACGATTCTTTTCACCTGCGAGAGTATTGGCGCTAAAAGCAACCAGAAAAGCGATTAATGCTGTAATAGTTGAGAGAATAAATGACATAAATAACCTGATTGAATACAATAACGAGTGTTCGCTACAGATTTAAAATTCCCTATCTTGCTCCTTGGCTAAACAAAGACTCGATACATTACTAGTAAACCTCAACCTTTGTCCCTCTCGCCAACAGGCACAGCGACTCATTCGCGCGGGAGAAGTAAAAGTCAATCGGCACATCGTTGACAAACCAGGAACAGAAGTAGACTCATCAGCAGAAATTCAAATTCAACAGAAACCGAAATACGTCTCTCGCGGCGGGGAAAAGCTCGTAAAAGCCATAAAAGTCTTTCAAATGCCTGTAGAGGGGCGAATTTGCCTCGATGGTGGAATTTCTACAGGGGGCTTTACCGATTGTCTGCTACAAGCAGGGGCAAAACGAGTTTATGGCGTGGATGTGGGTTACGGACAAGTTGCCTGGAGTCTGCGTCAGGATGAGCGAGTGGTACTTAAAGAAAGAACGAATTTTCGCTACCTGAGCGCTGAGGAGTTGTATGGAAATGATCCGCCTGCGGACTTGGGAGTGATGGATTTATCTTTTATCTCTCTCACCAAAGTTCTCGAACCTCTTTGGAATCTTCTAGTACCGCCACGAGAAGTCATTTTGTTGGTCAAACCTCAATTTGAAGTCGGACGAGAACGAGTTGGGAAAAAAGGTGTTGTCCGCAGTTCAACCGATCAAGCTCAGGCTATTTACCAAGTGCTACAAACTGCTCAAAATCTGGGATGGCAATATCGCGGTCTTATTTGGTCGCCCATCACTGGCCCAGAGGGCAATATAGAATATCTACTGTGGTTGAGTATGTATGGAGAGACGCAATTCCCCGATTTACAAGCCATTCAAGAGATTACCCAAGCTGCGATCGCTCATTTTCAACAAAAGTAAATCGCTAATTATTCGTAGCGGGTTCGCTCAAGGATAAAATCATCTCTTTAGAAATTTTTTGGACTTCTGGAGATAATCCGTCTTGGTTCCGCATTTGTTGACTTTGTTCTTCCTTGAGTTTAGACTCGATTTTATCAGTGCTAATCTGAATTCTAATTTGCGGGCCAGAACTAGCCAGACGAATAATCATTCCATCTTCAGCTTGGACTGTCGTAATCGGTTTTCCGTTAAGGTAAGTTCCATTAGCACCTAAGCTCACTACTTCCCATCGCAGTCCGTTGCGCCTAATTTCAAGGTGACGGCGGGAAACGACAGCACTATAGAGAACTACGTCATTATCCATCGAACGCCCAATCCGAATAACGGATGCGGTTTCAAAAGTCCAGTTTTGTAGGGGTACGTTTTTGCCTGGATGTAACAAAGTCAGAGTAATCACCGACGTTTTATCTAATAAGGATTTTTACATTTAAGCTCTTGGCTAATGGAATTAATTGGATTTGGTCAAGGGCTTCTCTAACTTATCTAACACAAAAAATATGAATATGATAATGACTTTTCCTATAATACACGCGCAGCCAACGCTATTAACCTAAAGAGACGCGATCGCTCGCGCCTCCGTACTAAAGCTCACTTAAAGACCATACTGACTTAAAGAATTCCCGCGCTGGACAGTCCCAAAATCAGACCCGCCCCTAGAATATGACCAAAGCTGGTAGTTGCCAAGAGTTCGGGAATGCCAAAGCTTTTGCGAGAGGCAAGCTGAGGAACTGGTAAATTGGGGCCGGCTCCTGTATTCTGAATAGCAAAATAGCCAATAACAATTGCAAACAGATTGCAAAAAATCATAATGATAGCAACGGATAAATTCCAGTCAGTTGTTGCAGGAACGGTAGATTGAGCAGCCATTATTAAAGTCGAGATCATGAAGCGTTAAACTCCTATGTTGATAAGGTTTTATGAACAAGAGGAATTATAGAAATCTCTCTGAGAAAAAGTTGATTTTGTTTGAATACTTAACATAGTTCCTTGCTGTCTATGCGAATTAAAATTTGCGGAATTACTCAACCCGATCAGGGCAAAGCGATCGCTAATTTAGGGGCAACGGCATTAGGATTTATCTGCGTTCGTCAATCCCCCCGCTACGTAACCTCAGCCCAAATCCAGACAATTATCAGCCATTTGCCTGCAAAAATTGATAGCATTGGCGTTTTTGTCAATACTACTGCTGAAGAAATTAGTCAGGTTGTTACAGAAAGCGGATTAACGGGAATACAGTTACATGGCGGCGAATCCCCAGAATTTTGTCAGCAACTCCGTCAGTTACTTCCCCAGACTGAAATTATCAAAGCTTTTAGAATCAAAAGTGCGGAATCTTTGTTAGCAACAAACGCTTATTTTGATTGCGTGGATACGCTGCTATTAGATACTTACCATCCCCAATTATTCGGCGGAACTGGCAAAACGCTAGATTGGGAAACTTTAGCAAAAAGTTGTCCCTCTTATCCTTGGTTGTTGGCTGGAGGACTGACACCAGATAATGTTGTAGACGCTCTAAAACAGTTAAACCCCACTGGCATTGATTTATCCAGTGGAGTTGAGCGATCGCCTGGTGACAAAGATTTAGAGAAAGTCGCTCGGTTATTTGAAAAACTTAGGAAACAGTGATCAGTTATCAGTTATCAGTTATCAGTTATCAGTTATCAGTTATCAGTGTCAGGA
>CAYTUO010000504.1:0-2948 GCA_964441015.1 uncultured Pleurocapsa sp. | reverse complement strand
AATGTCCAGCGTGAGTTGAGGCTACTACTATTAAAATCGTCGGAGACAAAGGCTACCACTGTCTTTCTTTTCCTATGAATCTCAAATAAATAACGCCAATTTTCTCGGTCAATGTTGAGTTGTAGGCGAAACTCATCGCTGGTTTGGCAACTGATATGTGTTCAATCTCAGCCAACGCCAGCTACTTCAGGCTGGAAGATCAATATGCCCTCTTCTGGAGGTTGGCTCGTATCGTAGAGAGCAATTATCTCTTCGGGAAGGCGCTCTAAATCTGTGCCGCGCATGAAGTCTCTTAGGGAAGTTCCTGTAGGGGCAGAGTCTACGTTAGGAGCGCCACCTTGGGCAAGAACTTCATCGAGATGAACGGTTCTGAAATCGATGCTATACCTGGACAGTCCTGAAGTATTCGGTACGGTAGAGTGCAGGTGTGCCGCCGAGAACAGAACAACCCCGCCTGCTTTGCAGACAACTCGGATTTGCGGCTCTATTTCAATCGGTTCTTGAGCATGGGGCTGCTTGCGAGTATCGGACTTGATATACTGAGCAGCGTTCTTGCGACCCGTACTATTGTATTCGTAGTAGTTGAAACTACTTGACTCGTTCTTGACTTCTTGGCTCCAGTAGCGAGGGTGGAAAGCCATAGAACTTTCGGACTCAACATCGTAAATGGGAAGCCACCAGTTCAACTGACACATGGGAGCCGAGTACCAAGTATCGCGATGGGGATGGAAGGCATAACCTACTCCACTAGTCAGATAGCCTCCAGAAGTTACCGTTCTCAAGCGTGGAACGTCAAGATAGGTCTTGCTCAAGTCACACTCGAATTCTTTCAAGATAGACTTAATTAAAGTCTTAGTCTTAGGATGATGGATAAATTTAGGCTTGAGTGGAGCGACAATTGCTACATACTCCTCAACTGGCATACTGTATTGGGCTTCTCTGGGATCTAGAGGCGCAAATGCCTCTTCAATCAGTTCGCGAGCAAATTCGCACAGTGCAATAGTACTGGGGCGAGAAGAGAAAACAAAAATTTCGCCGTTGTAGAGACGTTGCCGTCTAACCTCGTCGCTAACGGTGGAGTCCATGTAAATTGCAGTCATTTTGCTACCTCATAAGTTAGTTAACAAGTTAGACAATTTTCGGTTGGGGAATGGGAATAATAAATTTACCCCCCTTTTGCCGATAGGTTTCTTGCTGCTGAATAATTTCTTCGGCAAAATTCCAAGCCAAAATTAAAACATACTCTGGCAAATCTTCTAAAAGCTTAGAGGGCGGAAAAATCGGCAAATGATTGATGCCCATGTAACGACCGTGCTTAAACTGGTTTAAATCTACAATGTAATCCAGAAGGGTTTTATTAATTCCTACATAACTCAACATGGTCGTAGCTTTAGCAGCAGCCCCATAGCCCGCAATTCTTTTTCCCTGTTTTTTCAAATCCCAGAGAATATCTAGTAAAGACTGTTTAATTTCTAAGACGCGATCGCCAAATTCTCTATAGTAATCGAGGCGATCCACACCCTGTTTAACTTCTTCTTCTAAGAGAGATTTGACAGAATCTTTAACGGCTTCTTTCGGCTCGATAAACAAGCGCAAAGAACCGCCATGAATTGCTGTGCGTTGAATATCGTTGAGATACAGCGAATGTCGCCTAAATAATTTATCCAACGCAGTCACTGAAAAGTAGCACAAGTGCTGGTGATAAATTGTATCAAATTCGCAGTGGTTAACCAGATCGACGACGTAGGGAGCTTCAATTACTGCTACGCCCTTGTCTTTTAAGAGCATGGCAATGCCTGCAACAAAGCCGTTGAGATCCGGTACGTGAGCTAGGACATTATTCGCCAGAAATATATCTGCTTGTTTACCCTCTTTTAGAAGTTGCTTTGCTAGTTCTTGGGTAAAGAAAGTGCAGAGGGTGGGAATGCCAGCTTTTTGGGCTGCCTCAGCCGGGCCTGATGCCGGATCGATCCCTAACACTGGAATTCCTTTTTCTACAAAGTTTTTCAGCATATAGCCATCGTTACTGGCAGCTTCAATGACGAGGCTGTTACTGTTAAGTTGTCTTGACTCAATGATGGCTTTGGCACTATCCCCAAAATGCTTGAGCAGGGATGGAGAGACAGAGGAAAAATAGGGATAGTCTCGACAAAAGAGTATTTCTGGCGGGACGATTTCGGTAATCTGAACTAGACCGCAATTAGGACAGAATGCAAGGTCTAAAGGGGCAGTATATTCTGGTTGCTCTAGCTGCTCCTTCGTTAATAATCCATCTGCTAGAGGGGTGTAGCCAAAAGAGATTATTAAATCTAGATTAGGATTACCACAGGAGCGGCAAGCGATTTTTGAGTCGTGCATTGTTCAGTATAGCTATATATCTACATTGTTAAAAATTAAGAGTCAAGCGTTAAACTCCAACGGTTACTTTTGATGAAAGAGCCTCTTGCAACAGAGCCGCCTTGTCGGTACGTTCCCAAGGCAAATCCAAATCTGTCCTGCCAAAATGTCCGTAGGCTGCCACCTCCTGATAGAATCGACCTCCCCTCTCAGCCGGCAGACGACGCAGGTTAAACGCCTGGATAATTCCCGCCGGACGCAATTCAAAATGCTCTAGGACTAATTTGAGCAGGCTTTCTTCACTCACCTTGCCTGTGCCAAAGGTTTCTATCATAATGCTCACGGGTCTGGCTACTCCTATGGCATAGCTGACTTGCACTTCGCATTTGTCTGCTAGTCCTGCGGCTACTATGTTTTTGGCTACATAGCGGCAGGCATAGGCGGCTGAACGGTCTACTTTGGTTGGGTCTTTGCCGGAAAAGGCTCCCCCTCCGTGACGTGAGTAACCCCCATAGGTATCGACGATGATTTTTCTTCCGGTTAATCCGGCATCTCCCTGCTTTCAAGGGTATGTTTTTAAGATTCATCCAGGGGCTGGAGAAAAATCGGGA
>CAYTUO010000503.1:0-2948 GCA_964441015.1 uncultured Pleurocapsa sp. | reverse complement strand
CCAATCCATCTACTCAGGCGACTGAGTACGATAAAAACACCTCGACAAAAACCTCAGAGTCATACGATCGCGACTATCTCGGTTATGTGCCAGATAGCTATTATGGCGATCTGAGTGATGCCGAAAAGCGGGGTCTGCAAACATGGTACTTTTGGACGGGAGGCAATGAAAAATTCTTCCGCGACTTTGCCAAGCAAACCCAGGGAGAAAACGACTTTTTAAGCCTTCTCGATGCCCGTCCCGATAGCAAACTGCTTGGAGGCGATCCCCATCACGTTCAGCGCAACGAGCGTTTCAAGGTCATCGGAGCCATCAACGATCCTGGATGCAAGCAAGCAACAGAACCGGACGAGTATGGCTTATGGCTCGATCGATGCGATAAAGATCCCAATGCGGCGGGGATTATGGGAGCGCGGAAGTTCCCCAATCCCAACTTCGATGCCCAAAAATGGGATGTCGCTAAATATTATGCAGTGGGGGAAGAAAGAGCGCAGATCGAACCGCCTTACCGAATCGGAATGTCATGTGGCATTTGCCATATTGCCTATAACCCGCTCAAACCGCCTGCCAATCTAGAAAACCCGAAATGGGAGAATCTAGCGTCGGCGATCGGCAACCAGTACATTAGAGAAGGAGCCTTATTTGGAGGCAATTTGCCACCACTCGATTTTCGCAGACAAGTGCTTGACAGCCAGCCGCCAGGGACTTCCGATACCTCTCGCATCGCCACCGACCACATCAACAATCCCAATGCCATTAACGCGATTTTTAATCTCGAAGATCGGATTAACTTGGCAAATCAACCCGGCCACGAACAAGTCCTCAATGACGGGACAACCAAGGGAGTGCCCAACATTCTAAAAGATGGTGCAGACTCCGAGGGGGTTGCTCTTGCCTCAGAGCGGGTTTATATTAATATCGGTTCGTGTTCGGATTATTGGCTGACACTCCACGATCCTCTATTGGGAAGAAAACCGCAGAAACCATTCGATATTGAAACAGCCAGAAAAAAATGCGAATATTGGCCTAAGACGGAAGCCCGCATGGCAGATGCAGAAGCTTTCTTGAAAACCCTCAAACCGATGCACCTGGCAGATGCACCAGGAGGTAAGGCTTATTTAACTAACGATAAGTCAGTACTCGATCGCGGAAAAATTGTTTTTGCCGATACTTGCGCCACTTGTCATTCGAGCAAACAGCCACCTGCCCAAATTGCTGCCAATCCCGAACAGGCGAAGGAATGGTATCGACAGTCAGTGCTGAGTTCTGATTTTCTCGACCATAACTTCTTGTCCGACGATCTCCGCAAACCCGTGACGCTGATTGGTACGAATGCTTCCCGCGCCTTGGCAACCAATGCGGCCAAAGGTCATGTCTGGGAGCAATTCTCGTCTAAGACTTATAAGGAACTGCCCTCACCTGGAACGCTGAAGCTGGAGAATCCTTTTGACAAAGATAAAGCGATCGCGTTTGAAATTCCAGCCGGAGGCACGGGTTATTATCGCACTCCCTCGCTGATTAGCCTGTGGTCGAGCGCACCCTTCTTCCACAACAATATGTTAGGCAAATATAACGCAGATCCCTCAGTGGAAGGACGGATGGAAGCTTTCAATGATGCGGCCCAAAAGCTTCTGTGGACCCAAAAGCGCGAGGGAACTATTTTGCGAACACAGCGAAATAGTTATTTAGAAGTCGGCAAACTCAAAGCAAATGTTCCTAAAGGCACGCCGATCAATTTGCTAGCCAATCTAAATCCCAGCAATACCCCAGAGATTCTGCAAAGGAAGTTGAACTCTGACGTAGGGGCTAAGGTGCTGCAAGCGCTGGTGAATTTTGCTCCTGATAAGGTCATTACACCACTTCTGTTGAAAAACAACGAGTCTCCTGATTTCATCGAAGACCACGGACATTACTTCGGGACGGATCTCTCAGATGAAGACAAGCGATCGTTGATTGAGTTCTTGAAGACTTTTTAGTGCATTATCTAACCCGTAAGGTGGGCAATGCCCACCCTACCAACTACCAATTATATCTAAAGCGTAGGATTATGAAGGCAAATAATACTCGTCCTAAAACTGCTTTGATTACTGGAGCATCTAGCGGAATAGGTTATGAATTAGCTGAGTTGTTTGCACGCGATCGCTATAATCTGGTATTAGTCGCCAGAAGTGCAGATAAACTCAAGCAAATTGCCGATGAATTCACCAGACAATTTGGCATTTCAGTGAAGATTATTCCGCTCGATTTATCTCTACCAGATGCACCCACCCAAATTTTTAGAGAACTGCAACAAGAAGCGATCGCGATCGATGTTTTAGTTAATAATGCTGGTTTTGCTGCCTATGGTTTTTTTGCTGAAACTGACCTAAATGCCGAACTTCAAATGATGCAATTGAATATGGTTGCACTGACGCATTTAACTAAATTATTTCTCAAGGAAATGGTATCTCGACATCAGGGAAAAATTCTCAATATAGCTTCTACTGCTGCTTTTCAGCCAGGGCCGTTGATGGCAGTGTATTATGCAACTAAAGCTTATGTTTTATCATTTTCTGAAGCGATCGCCAATGAATTAAAAGGAACGGGAGTAACCGTTACTGCGCTTTGTCCGGGTCCGACAGAATCGGGTTTTCAAGCCAGAGCGAATATGGAAGAATCGAAACTGGTTAGCGGAAAACGGATTATGGATGCAAAAACCGTCGCCGAAATCGGCTATCGTAGCTTGATGAAGGGTGAAACCGTTGTTATTCCTGGTCTGAAAAATAAGTTACTGGCTTTAAGCGTAAGGTTTACCCCAAGGAATTTAGTTACCAAAATAGTCAGAAGTATGCAGGAAAGAGTCTAGTGCTATGTCAAGAAAATTTTGAGGCTGTTCCGTCTTAAGTTGGTAGCCTCAGTAGATCGAAAAGTTTCGTTTTAAGAGCGAACGTTAACAAATTTGTATCTGG
>CAYTUO010000502.1:0-2955 GCA_964441015.1 uncultured Pleurocapsa sp. | reverse complement strand
ATTCAGCTAAAAGCCTATTCTGATAAAGGTTACAGCTTCTTTCAGCAAGCCCTAATTAGCTTAACTAAGGAGGGAGTATAGCGTCCAGCTAGTAGGGATAGCAGAATAAAGAAAAAGAATATCCCTAGCTGCCCTCCTAGTCTCATGAAAAATTTTTGATTTTCCTCGTTCAGTTGTAACCAATCTGGAACGAACGCTTGCATATCCATGAATTCTTGTTAGATGGTAATTGGTGCATCAATGTTAAGGGTTTGTTCTTCAATATCAAAAGCGATGCCATAATCTTTCATTTGCTGAGCGATATTTTGTTTGGCAATGTCGAGCAGTTGGCGGCGCAATTCCATCGAAACTTCTTCCGAACCGAGGATAAAGAAGTTAACTTGTGCTTGGGTTATTGGCTGTTCTTTATCATTAAGTTTATCTTTAAAAGTTACTTCTGTATTGCGCGGATCGATGCCAAAGATATCTTTAGTGCTATCTAAAATGATTTGCCGAATTAGGGCTTTTTCTTCTTGGGAAATGGCGCGATAAAAAGTCAAGTAAATGAGAGAAATTACTTTCTTCGCACCCGTAAAGTTTTCTATGTTGATTTGGGTGAGGGCATTATTGGGAACAATCATTAAAGTTCCTTTTCCTGAAGTGCGAATTTTGGTAGAACGTAAGCCAATTGTCTCCACTCGTCCAAAGGTTCCATCGGGTAAACCAATGTAATCATCCACGACAAAAGGGCGATCGAGAAAAAGGACAATTCCTCCTAATAGCTGTTCTAAGATTTTTTGGGCAGCAAAAGCAATCGCCAATCCTCCGATTCCTAAACTGGCAATCAAACCAATTATATTGATTTGATGGGTTTCGGCAAAAATGAAAATAACAGCCAAAAGAATAATTGAATTTGCCAAAAATTTAGCAATAATTAATAGCTCGCTGTTGATTTTCCGTTTGCTTCTCAAAGCGATATCTAACAAATAAATATCGAAAAACTGACTGAAAAGACGAGACCCCAACCAGCTAATCAGAATGACGGCGGATAAACCGAGAGGAATTTCGATGAATTCTAACCAAACGGGCGTGGGAACGAGCAAAACAGTAAGATCGACTAGAGTTAGAATAACAGCTAACCCCAACCAACTTTGGTAAGGTGTAACGATTTTTTGATACGCTTCTTTCACTTGGGAAGAAAAGAGACGAGCTAGAAGAAAGCCAATCAATCCGGGAATCAAAAAACTGCCAAGAATTATTAAAATTCCTGTTAATGCAACTACAGTTAGTAGTAATCCTGGATGGATTAAGGGAGTTTCTAGCAAGAAATCAATCATATTATTGTTTTTAACTTAGCGAAGCTACTACTCTTTAGACAGCTTAAGAGTGAATTTCATCTTTCCACATCTTTACTCTCCCATTAACTCGTAAGGTGTACAAATAGTCGGTAGTTCATATCCAGTATCAAGGCTGGTTTGGGCTAACTTCCAGCCATCAGACTTATCTGAGCGAGTAGGAGAAGCTTTTACACAAATTTTAGATGCTAAAGACTCATCAACATTAAATCAATGACTCTTTGCGATGCTTCTCTGATAGCGATGGCTGAAGTGCTTAATCAAAGATCAATTGCGATCGGTGATGGCGATCGCACTACAAGCTCGGCGGGCGATCGCATTAGAGTGAAATAATCTGGATTTCCCTTACTCGGTGCATTGGTTTGGTTGACTTTTCAGTGGTGATGAGTTCATCAGCTTTAATTTGCAAGGCTGCTGCAACATGAACTGCATCCATTGCAGCTAAACCGTAAGTGCAGGCAATTTGATAAGCATTCTGCATAATTGGCTCGCTTGTCAGTTGCCTAGTGGATGACAGCACTAAAAAATGTTTCGTAAAATTCTGCTTCGTCTTGTTGCTTGTTAAAAGTTGCTTTAGGCAAGACTTCTAACTGAACGAAGCGACTTGAGGCAAACTCCCGATTTTCATCGTTGAGAATGAGATTGGCTCTAATGCTGACTGCTTGAATGCCTTGGAAAGCGGTGATGAGTACGCTGCTAGTCTATGTAAGTCTTCTTAAGACTCACGGTATCCACCTCGACGCGCAGCAAGTTCTTGTTCTATTTCGTCTTCGTTGAGTAGTTGCAATCCAGCCGCGATCGCCCGTTTTCGGATTTCCCATAACTTTTTGCCCAAGGGTGTTTGTGGTACAAAATCAGATTCGGGAAGTGTTGTTTCTGACTCTGATTTCAGTAGTTCAACAAACTCCAAAACTTTTTGTTGCTTTTGCGGTGTGAGTTCTCGCCATTTTTCAAGTAGTTCTTCTTCTTTACCAGTAACTATTTGAATGATAGGAGTTTATTAAGGATGTCCGATCGCTCCTTTTATGACAAGATAAGCTCCACCTGTTGATAGGTCTTTAACCTCTCTCGCATAAAGGGTGCCGCGAACTAATTGCCCTCGTACTTCAACCTCATCGCCATTCCTAAGCACACCACTGATCGTTTTGGCACGGATAATGACAGGCAAAGGTTGTAAGGGATTTCCCTTTTCATCTGTACGCAGTAAGACGAAAGATCGTTCCTGGACATACCGAGTAGCGTAAGGATATTGAATTGGAATTTGCTCTCCTTGCACATTGGAAATCTGACCGCGATACCAACCTCTCCTATTACTGGAAGTCTTCCTTCTACTAGAAGTTGGAGAAAACTTTTTCAAAAAAATGGGGAGTCCAACCACTAAATATAATGCTCCCGCACCCATTGAAAATAAAACATCCAGGTTCGGATCAGGATATTGCTTGCCAAAAGCATAGCCAATAACAATAATCAAAGCAAAAACAATAAAATATCCCTGCCAATTTCGTGAAAATCTGTGAGACATGAAATAGATAACTGAAAAATCAATGGCAATAGCAATAAAGAGAAGCCAAGGGAAATTATTTAATGGATATCTCTCAATTAATAAAAAATCGAACAGTTG
>CAYTUO010000501.1:0-2979 GCA_964441015.1 uncultured Pleurocapsa sp. | reverse complement strand
AAAGCAGAAGCAGCCTGAGAGGTAATAAATAATCCTGCCAGGGTAGTTCCCAGTGCTACAGAAATCATCAAAGGGATTTGTTTCATGGTTGCCCGTGTAAATATTGGGATTTTAGATTAATATGTTTGACTCACCCTAAAATATAACCAAAACAATCGGGAATCCTCTAGTTATTTTCATCAGTCATCATGTAAAGATACTGTAAAGTTTATTGAGATCCTATTGGGCGAATCATGGTTTTTAAAATGCGATCGCGAAAATTAAATAATCTTTGGCTCTATCTGCTGCTAGGCGCGATCGCGCTGGCCATGCTTTTTCCGCTTTTATGGCTGTTCGGTACGTCTCTCAAGTCGCCAACAGAGGACATATTTGGCTTTCCTCCTAAATTGCTCCCCACTCAACCCACCTTGCAAAATTTCCAGCAGGTTTGGCAAACACATCCCTTTGGGCAATATCTCCTCAACAGTACGATGATTGCCGTCCTCAGCGTCGGTTTAAATCTTCTCTTTTGTTCCCTGGCGGCTTATCCCCTAGCTAGACTCGCTTTTCGCGGACGGGATCTGATTTTTGCAGCAATTGTCTCTACCATCACGATTCCTTTCCAAATTGTCATGATTCCCCTCTACATTCTTGCAGTGCAGCTTGGTTTAAAGAATAGTTACTTAGGGGTAATCCTCCCTAGTTTAGCCTCTGCTTTCGGCATTTTCCTTCTGCGGCAAGCTTTTCAAGGCGTACCCAAAGAACTAGAAGAAGCGGCTCGCATGGATGGCTGTTCTGAATTGGGGATTTGGTGGCACGTCATGTTACCCGCCGTTCGTCCAGCGCTGGTGACTTTAGGGATCTTTGTTTTTATCGGTTCTTGGAGCGACTTTCTTTGGCCGTTAATCGTGCTAGATCGTCCAGACTACTATACCCTACCGTTAGGCGTGGCAAAACTAGCTAGTACTTTAGACCTCAACTGGCGTTTAATTGCGGCTGGTTCTATTATTTCCATCGCTCCCGTACTGTTATTGTTTCTCTTTCTACAGCGATATATCATCCCCACCGATGCAGGGAGTGGCGTTAAAGGGTAACAGTTATCAGTTATCAGTAACCAGGTTTTCCGAATTTGCCAATTATCTAGACTGACAGGAAAGCATTGGTTCCGTTGTCGGAGTAAATTCCTGGGAAAAACGAGAGCCTTCCCGTTCTCTATCCGAAAAATTTCTCATTGGTGACAAGTTAAGACAAAATCCTATTTGTCAAGCATGGGTTAACTAATCTTCATCAAGCTCTAAATCGCTTGCTAGTATTGGTATTTGGGACTTTTGCTTTCTATGGCCTCTCAATCGGTCATTTTTCATCTGAGGGTCTACTCAGTTGGCGATCGCGCTCCGCCCTCCTCGCGATCGCCCCTCTTCAAGACTCTTCATCAGTAAATTGTCATGTTTTGCTAACAAAGTCATGGAATGATGACATCTTTCTCCCCGCCTTGATGCTAAACTCGTGACAACACTCTCACTTGAGGAGTTCTCTCCCTTGATCCCCAACTCCCAACTTTTATTACATCTCATTAAGAGAAGAAACGATCCCCGCGATCGCCCTTTGAAGACTCAACTCGCCTGGGAGCTATCAGCCTTCCCAACAATCGGAGAGTATACCTCATGGCACCAGAACGCCCCCCTCTAGAAGAGATGACCTTGCGCCAACTGCGTAAGGTAGCAAGTTTCTATAACATCTCTCGTTACAGCCGTATGCGGAAAGCACAACTGCTCGAAGCGATTCAAAAAGTACAACAAGAAAAAGCCTCAGAAAATCCAACTCGCATCCAGGAGGAACAACAAGTGGAAGCATCCAAATTTGAATTAGGTCAAGAAGATAGCACGGGCGGGCCTCTGTCGTCAGTTGATGATGGATTGGGGGAGTTGCCTGGAGGCTACGGCGAAAGTAGAATCGCACTCATGCCCAGAGATCCGCAATGGGCCTACACCTACTGGGACGTACCCAACGAGCATAAAGAGCTACTGCGTCGTCTGGGAGGACAGCAATTAGCGCTGCGAATTTATGACGTGACCGACATCGATTTGAACTACCAAAGTGCCCACAGCGTACAGGAATATCTGTGCGATGAAATGGCAAGAGAATGGTATCTACCGATCCCAGTGAGCGATCGCGATTATGCCATAGAAATCGGCTATCGGGGTGGGGACGGTCGCTGGTTGATGCTGGCGCGTTCGGCTCCAGTGCGGGTGCCACCAGTCTATCCCTCCGATTGGGTAGAAGATATCTTCATGACGGTCGATTGGGAAGAAGATCTCACAGGCAAGACCTTGTATGAATTAGTCCCGCCATCGAAGCGAGCAGCGATGGGAGGCACGATGATCCACGAGCAGATGTATGGCATGGTGCAGAATGCAGAAGCGATGCGGGTGGACGGCTCTTTGTTTGGCTCGATGCAGCACGTAGCGGGTTCGGTACCGCCAACGGAGGCAATCAGTTCTTATGTCTTCCCCTCTGGGGTAGGGATGTGGGCAGTGCCAACGGTGTCGGGATTAACGATGTCGGGAATCGGCATGATGTCGGGGATTGGTATGTTCTCTGCTTCTGCGGCTCCGGTGCGTCCGCGCCAGTTCTGGTTAGTGGCGGATGCGGAGTTGATTGTCTATGGGGCAACGGAACCGGATGCGACGGTGACGATTGGCGGTCGTCCAATTAAGCTCAATCCTGATGGGACTTTCCGCTTCCAGATGTCGTTCTCGGATGGATTAATCGATTATCCGATTGTGGCAGTGGCAGCAGATGGAGAACAGACGCGCTCGATTCACATGAAGTTTAATCGCGAGACTCCAGAGCGTCATACTAATACCAAGGAGGAAGCGGTTCTGGAGTGGCTGTCCTAATCAGTGACCAGTTATCAGTTATCAGTGAACAGTGAACAGTAGGAGAATTCCCAATCACCAATCACCAATCACCAATCACCAATCACCAATCACCAATCAC